>VBAQ01000155.1 GCA_005883765.1 Bacteroidota bacterium | reverse complement strand
CCGGTGGTTGTGCACCTTCACAGAGTCCGCTGCCAGTTAAGCTTGTCAGTTTCCAGGGCAATCTCAACGCTGGCAGAGTGAGCTTACAATGGACCGTTGCAGAAAATGAAATGAACGATCATTTTGAAGTTCAAAGAAGCGTAGATGGCAAGGTATTCGAAACCACCGGCATCATTGTAGCGAGTGCTAAGTACGGTTCAGAGAGTTACTCCTTCAGTGAGATCATGAATTCCGAAAAGAATTATTACAGGTTGAAGATGTTTGACAAAGACCAGGTGATTAATTATTCAAAGATACTAGTATTCAAAGCAAGTATTTCCCCCAATAGCAATGCCATAAAAATCATTAATAATCCGGCTACTGATAAGCTTACAATGAGTTTCTCTTCAACCAGCAATCAGTCTGTACAAATAAAAGTATACGACATGGCCGGTCGTTTACAAATGAACCAGAAGATGAATGCTTACACTGGCAGTAATCTTATCAGCCTTCAGCTCAATAGTGCTTTCAAAACAGGAATGTATGTTGTTGAAATAAATACTGGTTCGGAAAGTCAAACAGCAAAATTTATAAAACAATAAACGCAGTTCTTTAATTAAGACGGATAATTATAAAAGGGCGGTGAGATTAAATCGCCGTCCTTTATAAAAAATCTGAAAAGAGCCTATCCAATAATCTATGGGATCCTGACGCAGCAAAAGTTGGTCAGGATACCGGCCACAGCGTCGGTACTTGAATAATATCCATTAATCATTCAATCCCTGGAAAATGAAAAAAATTCTACTCTTAATCGCGTACATAAATTTTGTGTTTGTTTCAAAGACCCAAGTCGTTTTTAATGAAGTCTATCCTTCACCAAGTAAGAGCAACAATGAGTTTTTTGAACTTTACAATACCGATACGTCAGCTACGCCCATGTCACTTGACAATTTCACAATCGTGACATATTATAAAATCGGAAACAACACAGGATTTTATGTAATGGATCTTCCGAACCTGACTATTGCTCCCCATGGTTATTTCGTCGGAGCTTCAGCCATACCATTCAGTTATCAGAATGTCTCGAATTCCACTGCAGCCGATTTTAGCTGGAACGATCCGGCATTAGGTTCGAACAATGGTTATGTAAGGATGTGGCAGTTGCAAAGCGGTAGTTCCGCAGATGGCAATCCCGACTATGATCCCGGAACCATCCCCGCAGACTTTAATGATTTCTTTGTACCACACAATGGATCTGGTGCTACGTATACGATCTTTCTTTACCAAAATGGTAAACTCATCAATGCATTGATTTTCGGATCGGGAGGATACAATTCCGTCATCCCTGAAATTATAGCTATGCCTCCTCTGTTCGTTGACATGAGCGGTTCGGCTTCCGATTTTTGGATCGATTTTTCAAACTATGGATCTGTTCCGGTTGAAAAAGTTGAGCAGAATACGGGAACCGACAATGGATACGTTCGCACCGCAGATGGAGTGTGCGGTTCGTGGGACAAGTCAAGTAATACGGTAAGTTACTCACCACAACTTACTAATGGACCT
This sequence comes from Bacteroidota bacterium, assembly GCA_005883765.1. Classification (GTDB taxonomy): domain Bacteria; phylum Bacteroidota; class Bacteroidia; order Chitinophagales; family Chitinophagaceae; genus VBAU01. The sequence continues at coordinate 35,418 of VBAQ01000155.1, read as the reverse complement.
GCAGATGCATACAGCGGTGTAATATCCGTAACTGCCATCGTGCAGAAAGGCACACTCGCCACAGGTTCCACGATTGTTTATGACGTTATTTCGGCCCCTTCTACAAGCTTCCCTGTACAATTAGATGTATACAAAGATGATGGCCCATCGCTTTTAAAATTGGATGCGAATGATGTTTACGTTGCGTCCAATACAGAAACGGTGGTTACAGACGGTCCTTTTACAACATGGCGATGCCAACATGGTGGTGGTTGTAAAAAGCAGTGCAGGTTGTATTGATAAGATCTTGTTTGCACCGAACATGACTATTTTACCCATTACATTGATCTATTTCCAGGGCAACAGGGAGAACGATAGAGCAACACTCCAATGGGGAGTGGCTCAAAATGAAATGTTAAGCCGGTTTGAAGTGGAGCGGAGTACCGATGGAAAAAACTTCATTTCAGCGGGCGTTATTGTTGCCACGTCAAAGAATGGTTCAGAAAACTATTCTTTTTCTGAATCTGCATCAGCCAACATTATTTACTACCGGTTGAAAATGTATGACAAGAAACTATCAGCAGATTACTCAAGGACCCTTGTATTTAAAAATTCACCAAATGGCTCGTCACTGAAAATTTTTAGTAACCCTGCTGTTGACAAATTGACCCTGAGTTTTTTTGCAGTCAACAGCGAACCAGTAGCGATCAAAGTGTATGATTTAAGTGGCCGTTTGCAAATGAGCGAGAGGGCGAATGTTTCCCAAGGCGAGAACCTCCTGAGTTTTTCTCTTAATACATCACTGAAGACTGGCCTTTACGCAGTCGAAGTAAATAATGGCAACGAAAAACTAGCTGCAAAATTTGTAAAACAATGAACGAGGTCTTTAGACAACCAGATTATTTTATGGAAGGCATTCGGACCGGCTTTCCTGAAACAGATCGCAGATAAACATCCAATTTTCTATGGGATCCTGACGCAGCAAGGTCAGGATACCGAACGCAAGCGTCGGTAATTGAATAAAAGTTAACTCATTCAAATCCCTGGAAGATGAAAAAAAAATTATTTATAGTCTTATGCAGTGCCTTTGCGCTGGTTTCAAGATCTCAAACAGTGATCGATGAAAAATATAGTAGCCCGATCGTCGAACAGAACGAGGCACGACCAAAATTGATCTATTTTATCGGCAACATGAATGAAGACAGGATCTTGTTAAAATGGAATGTAGCCGAAAATGAATCCGTGAATCTCTTTGAGATAAAAAAAAGCTACGACGGGAAAAATTTTACTACCAGTGGTTTTATATTAGGAAGTGAAAAGAGAGGAAATGAAACTTACTTTTTCCCGGAAATATTACGAGCAGAGCAAAAAATATATTATCGGCTCAAAATTGTTGGCAACAATAAAAAAGTAAAATATTCAAATGTCATTTCATTTCAACCTTCACCATTTGACAAAACTTCAGTGGCTAACACAAACAACAGAATTAACCCTATCGCGGCAAAATGAAAAACATTATGAAACAAATCCACACTATTCTCTACTCCATGTATGATATACTTTTGTTCGTGATCGTGGGAATTATGCTCTCAAGCATCATCATCATCGTTGTTACAAATTCATGGCACTACTTATTTCTCTATACCCCTGCCCTGATCTATATCTATAAAACACGTGTAATTAATTTCAGAAAGGACAAACATAGTAAACGGACCAAAAAATCTTAGGCGTTGGATATTAAATAGAGGACAAAGGACCCTTCTTCGGAAGGGTTTTTTTTATTTAACAAGATAGGTTTGAAGATTTTTTACGTATTTCTCAAAGGCCTTAACGCCAGCTGAGGTTACCTTACAAATTGTTTGTGGATAATTGTCTTTGAATTTTTTGACTACGTCAATGTATCCCGCTTCCTTTAATTTTTGTATCTGCACGCTTAGGTTACCCGCAGTGGCATTTGTCTTCTCTTTTAGGAAAGTAAATTCTGCTTCCTTTACGCTTATCAATAATGACATCACCGCTAAGCGTAATTGGGAATGTAATATTGGGTCAAGATCTTTAAACATCAGCAACTCTTTCCTTTAAGATAACGACCCCTTAAAATCAATCCGGGAACTAACCAATTGAAGATCCCGGCTAACCCATTTAACCCCATATCCCACTTAGTGGAGGTAAAACAAGACGTAACAAAAAACACGTAACATAAAATGCCGCCGAGCAACATGGGCCTGAACTTAAAGCCCAATCCTGTGGCTAAGGTGGGAATTGCATACAATATGAGCAGTAGGGAAAAATGGCTAAAAATATTTGGCGTGAAATGTTCGAGACTGCCCGTGTGAATATTTCGAATTAACAATTCGTTCCCGGCTTCCTTTATTTCTCTATCAGTCATCCAGGGAACGATATTAAAGTAAAAGAGAAGAGCAAAAATGCTAATGCCATACACCAGCCATATTGCATTCATAAAAGTTGAATCATGAGCAATAGCCTTCCGGTTTTTTCTTTCCTTAACTGATATAAAAATCTGTGGGATGAGTGCCGCCAATACTATTAGCCAGATGTCGAAGCCAATGGAGAAATTCCAGTTTTCTTCTGCAAAATTTATTAATCCGGCAAGCGCTACTACACTGCCCCAAAGAATGGCACTCGTACCGCTTTCATGAAAGCTGCTCTTCGCTTTCCGTATCATTTGAGCAATAAGATCAAGACTTTCTTTTTCGGTCAATTGTGCTTGTTCTTCCATAATCATTGGGTTTTGAAGGTCATTACTTCTTGTCGGCGATCAACACTCTAACGATTTGTTATCGCGGAAAATTCTTTGGTTGCCTATTGCTGCTTCTAAAAAAGTTGGCAGAGGAACTCTCTGCCCCGCACTCGGTTATTTCATCTGAGCCAGCATATCATCAACCAGGTTCTTTCCCCAATTGGGATGGATGTTGCTTTCCGGCTTGAACGACGCATATTTTTGTAACGCCTGCTCAAAAAGTTTTTTTGCTTCTTCTTTGCTGCCGCCAAATTGTTCCGGCGTGTAAAATTTATCCAATCCTTCGAGGACAAAAGCACGTGGGTTGTCAGGATTTAATTTTTTTGCCGTTTCAAGTGCCTGGGCTCCCTCGGGACCATAGGTCATGTAGCGATTCATCGGATCACCCATCAGGCGTAGTGTAGCGATCATTTTTTTCACAATGAAAATTTCAGAATTGTCTTTGCTTAAGGCTTCGGCCTTATTGAGTAATTCTTCAGACTTGTCTGCCAACGGATCCGTTTTGTCTGAATTATTTCCCATACTGACCGTGCCACTGCCTGTCATGGCTATATTGCCCGCATTGACATTGCAAAGGGCTGCATAATAATAGGGCAGCCACTGGGTTTTTTCCGCGTCCGCTATCCGCTCAAAAGCAGCAGAAAGATCTTTTAATGAATTCGCGTCTTTCGCACTGTCCATCAGGGCCAGCTTTGATTGCATCGCGCTGGTGAACTTGTCTGACATCTGTGCAAATATTGTACTCGCAAAAAAAACAGCAACAAAAGCAAAACTTATCTTTTTCATTTTTTAATTTTTTATAGTTGATGAATGATTTTATAAATTATTATTGATTGCGTCCTGTGTCCTGTCGGTTCCAAAACTCAAAAAAGCGCCAATGAAAACGAACATTCTTGCTGGCGGGACTATGGCTTCTTTTCTGCTGCCACTATACGAATACTGATAACCGTAAGTCTGTTTAATATTGAGAATATTATTAACCGACAGAACATAAACAGCAAATGACTTTGCGTTCTGTTTGCCAATGGTTGGAATGTAATTCACGCTGAAACTTACATTATGATAATCTGGGATCATTCCCCTGTCGGCAAAAAAGTATTTGCTGCTGTTAGCATCCCACATAATATTATAATAAGGCCTGCCGCTGGAGTAAGTATATGAAAGGTTGAACCCTGTTTTTATGGGAAGAGCAAATGACTTGATGACGATTGAGGCATTGTGCTTAGCCGCAAAATTTGGCGTGATCGCGTAAGGAAAATTCAGAAAATCTCTTTTTGTATCGAGATAGGTGTAAGAAATCCAATAATCGAGATACTTGAGCGTTTTCTTGTCTCTCCAAAAAAATTCAAGCCCCTTAGCATCACCAGAACCGTTATTATTGATCGCTACCCCATCTCGCCTATAGACAAATCCCGTCTTGACCAGATTTTCATATTTTTTATAATACGCTTCCGCTCTAAAAACTCGTTGATTATTTTGAACCATATACTGGGCAATGTAGTGAGTCGCCTTCATGAATATAAGAGCATTTGCAGTGGGCAGATATTTTGTTTCGGGATCCTCGTAAAAAATGCCGTAAGCAACGGAAGCTTGCGCAGACTTGCCGGTTTTGTAAGCAAGAGAAATTCTTGGAGCAATGTTATTTTTATTAAACAAAGAGGAATGTTCCAGCCGTGTTCCCAATTTTGCGGCAAGTCCGTTTGTAATGTAAATATCGCTTTCGGCGAACAGCGCATTCATGTTTTCCTTGAGAGTGTAATTGTACTTGTTGCCGCTGTAATCTGAGAACGTCGCCTCGTCTCGGCTGAAATTATACTCACTACCGAACCTGATCGCACTTAAATTCCTGAGCTTTCTTTCGATCACAAGTTTTGCGTTCAGGTAATTACCTCTTGGTTTCGCTCTAAAATTTTTGAAGAATGAGACGTCGCCCCTGTCTGAATTCTGTAGCCGGCTGTCAATATCATCACTGTTTCTTGTGTAAGAAAGCCCGGCATTCAATTTCCAATTAGGGCCCAGGCTTTCTTTCCAGGCAAGATTCTGGTAAACAAAAAAATTCTTCAGCTTGAACAAATTCAGGTATCCTACAGAATCAATACTTGGTTCACGAAATCCAAAAATGCTATGACTATAATTACTGTAATACTTTAGCATTCCTGTTTTTGATGTCTTGAAACGAAAGTTCACATGTCCTTCATTGATCCCAGGATAAATGAAATAGTTTTGTTTTTGTTTTATCACCAAAAATGCAAGACCAAGATTGGTGTAATTGTAATCGAATCCCCATGATGCCGTTTTTTTCTTGTTGAGAAATTGATACCCCGCATCCACTCCCAGCACACTAATTCCAAGATTGGCCGTTGTTCTTTCGGGGAGATCGATTGACTCCAGTATTACCGCGGCAGATAAAGCCTGGCCATAAAGGGCAGAGTAACCTCCCGTGCTGAAAACAGTTCCCCTAAAAAGAAATGGAGAAAAGCGACCGTAGCCCGAAACATTTGGGGAAGCGCTGTAAAAAAATTTATTCACGAGGGTGCCGTCGATAAAAATTTTTGTCTCCGCCGCAGTCCCCCCTCTCACAAACAAGCCCTCCGTTTCTCCAACTTGCTGGGCACCTGGTAGAGTCTTCAACGCTTGTGTTACATCTGCATTTGCACTGGCTGTTGTGACGATGTCGATTGAATTCAAAACGACACCGGCTCTTTTTTTGTCGCTGGCTTCAAAAGTTCCTGCAGTAACCACTACAGCCTTCATCTCCGTAATTTCTTCTTTAAGGATGAAGTCAAAACTGAGATTGTTTTTTCCAACAGTAATTTTTTCTTCAAATGGTTTGTATCCTACCGAACTTACGGCCAGGGTAAATTCTCCCTTTTCAAAAGTTCTAAATGAGAACCTGCCGAGAGAATCGGTGGTGGCCCCATCATAAGTATCTTTCAGAGTAATACTGGCACCATGTATCGGGTTTTTTTTGTCGGATACTTTCCCGGAAATAGTTATTTGAGCCATGAGACAGGCAGGCAAAAAAATCAAAAGAAAACAGGCAATCTTTTTCATAAACCGGAATTGGATCACAAACATAAAGTAGTTTATATCATAAACCAAATTTAATTTTGGCAAGAAAAAAGCGGCCCGTGCGAACAGACCGCTCAAACAAACAGGTAAGAAAAAATTATTTGGCTTTATATTGGGGAATCAACCCGTTGGCGAGTTCAACCATTTTCTTCATTCCCTCTTCTGGTAAATTTCCCTTTTTGAATTCAGCCATCACATCAGGTAGTTTGTTTTCCATTTCCATCAAAAAATGTTCTTCAAATTCCTTCACTCTTCTCACTGGCACATCACGCAGCAGACCCTGCGTTCCCAAATAAATGATAGCCACTTGTTTTTCTACAGGCATTGGTGAATACTGAGGCTGCTTCAAAATTTCAACATTACGGCCGCCCTTGTCCAAGACCAATTTTGTCGCCGGATCGAGATCACCTCCAAATTTTGAAAAAGCTTCCATCTCACGATAGAGTGCCTGGTCAAGTTTTAATGTACCAGCAACTTTTTTCATTGATTTGATCTGCGCGTTTCCGCCGACACGGCTTACTGAAATGCCCACATTGATCGCCGGGCGAATTCCGGCATTAAACAAATTTGTTTCAAGGAAAATCTGACCATCGGTGATCGAAATCACGTTGGTGGGAATGTATGCTGACACGTCACCGGCCTGCGTTTCAATAATAGGCAATGCAGTTAATGAACCACCTCCTTTTATTAAATGCTTAATAGTTGGTGGCACATCGTTCATATTCTTTGCCACTTTATCGTCAGTGATAATTTTTGCGGCTCTTTCAAGTAACCGACTGTGCAAATAAAACACGTCACCGGGATACGCTTCGCGACCAGGAGGACGACGGAGCAACAACGATACTTCGCGATATGCGACAGCTTGCTTAGAAAGATCATCGTAAATGATCAGCGCGGGTCTCCCGGTATCACGGAAAAATTCACCAATAGCGGCACCAGCAAATGGAGCATAAAATTGTAATGGGGCAGGATCGGACGCTGAAGCTGCAACAATAATTGTGTACGCCATAGCACCTGCGTCCTGTAAGGTTTTCATTACACCAGCAATCGTCGAAGCCTTCTGACCCGTGGCAACATAAATACAATAAACAGGCTTGCCTGCCTGGTAAAATTCTTTTTGGTTAATAATAGTATCAATGGCGATCGCTGTTTTTCCTGTCTGCCGGTCTCCTATGATCAATTCACGTTGACCACGACCGATCGGGATCATTGCATCAATGGCCTTGATACCGGTTTGCAATGGTTCCTTTACCGGCTCACGAAAAATTACACCCGGTGCCTTACGCTCCAGCGGCATTTCATATCGTTCGCCGGTGATCGGCCCACGCCCATCGATCGGTTCACCCAATGTATTCACTACACGACCTACTAATCCCTCACCCACATTGATTGAAGCAATTTGTCCTGTGCGACGAACCTTTGAACCTTCCTGGATCTCCTCGGTCTCACCCATGAGCACAACGCCCACATTATCCTCTTCCAGGTTCAGTGCGATCGCACGAACGCCATTTTCGAACTCGACCAGCTCTCCATAGCGAACATTACCCAATCCATACACACGGGCGATACCATCGCCGACTTGTAGCACTGTGCCTATCTCTTCCAACTCAACACTCGAATCGAAACCAGTCAACTGCTGGCGTAGTATCGCACTTATTTCATCTGGTTTTATATCTGCCATTTTTTAGATTTTAGTATTCCGTACCCGGTATGTAGATATGTACCCCACTCCCCACTCACCATTTACCACTACCGTATTTTATAAATAAAGTCATTATTTTCAAACTGCCTTGCTACCTGTTTAAGATCATAAGCAACACTTGCATCAATTAATTTATCTCCAGATTGCAAAACAAATCCACCAATCAGATTTTCATCTACTGTACTCTCTAATTCTATGTTCTGCATGTCACTCGTTTTTTTGATCTGGCTAATGATCGCATTTTTCAAATCTTCGGTCAACGGAGACGCTGAAGTAAGTTTTACGGTATAAATATTTTTATACTTTTTATACTGCTCAATAAAGGCTGTTATGATTTCCGGCAAATTGCTTTCTCTTCCTTTAGCGATCAGCAGACGAACAAATAAAGCTGTCATATCGCTTACACTGCTCTTAATAATTGCTGAAACCACCTGCTGTTTCTTCTCAGGCTTAACAATGGGACTTTTCAGAAGATTTCTAAGATCACGGCTGCTCCGGAGAACTTGCTGCAACCACTGCATGTCGGCAAAAACCTTTTCCAGCTGGTTTTTTTCTACAGCGAGATCGATCAAAGACTTTGCGTACCTGGTTGCAAGACGTGGATTCGGCATTTTTTCTTAAGTCAAAAGTTAAAAGTTGAAACAAATTAGATTCTTAGACTCTTTTTTAATTTTTAATTTTTAGATATCAACTCAACTTCATTTCATTCACGAGGCTTTTGATGTGCTCTTCCTGCGCCTGTTTGTTGCTTAATTCTCTTCGTAAAACCCTTTCCGTGACTTCAATTACCAGTTTACCAACCTCGTTTTTTACCTCAGTTATCGCAGCCATTTTTTGTGCCTCGATCGCAGTCTGCGCTTCAGCAATAATTTTATTGGCCTCGTTCTTGGCTTGTTCCTTCGACTCGTTAATTATTTTATCCTTCGTTTCCCTGGCCTCTTTGAGCATCTGGGATCTTTCCTCTCTTGCCTTGGCAAGAATCGCTTCGTTCTCGCTCTTCATTTGAGCCATTTCCGATTTAATTTTTTCGGCCTGTGCTAATGAATCAGCGATAGTTTGTTCACGCTTGCGCAGTCCTCCAAGAATGGCCGGCCACGCAAATTTTTTTAGAATGAAAAACACTACAATAAACGCCAGCAGCGTCCAAATGATCAAACCTAAACCAGGTGTAAGAAGTTGCATAATATCAATTTGCTAATGTTCTAATTAAATAAATAAGCCAGCAACATTTTTGTCCAGTAGAATTTCCGAATGTACAAGTGTGCGACGCAACGTGAGCTGAAGAGAAAATCTTTAGCCGGTTACATAATTATTAAACTCAATATTAAAGAACTGTTTCAAATTCTTTTTAGAATTTGATGAAACTGCAACTCCACTATTTCGAGGTGCAGAGCTTCGCTCTTAAATGAACATTGCAAGGATACCGACGATTACGGCAAACAATGCAACTCCTTCTACAAGAGCCGCCGTAAGGATCATATTTGCACGTATATCATTCGAAGCCTCCGGCTGACGTGCAATAGCCTCTACTGCACCTCTACCTATCTGACCAATGCCAATACCTGCGCCTATTGCACCAAGACCCGCACCGATAGCACCTCCTGCATTCGCTGTAGCATCTAATAAAATAACATTCAATAAATCCATGATTCTTGTTTTATAATTAATAAAAATTAAACGATCACTGCGTCTTCATGATGATCCGTATCATCATGACTTCCTTCAAAGGCCTGGCCCACAAAAACTGCCGTCAGGGTAGTAAAAATATAAGCCTGTAAAAAAGCTATCAAAAATTCTATCAGGTAAATAAAAATCACAAAAGCTACCGATAAAGGTGAAAAGCCCCATCCTATCGCTTTATTTAAAGCACCAAAAATAAAAATCAAAGAGACCAGACTAATAATGATGATGTGGCCCGCAAGCATGTTTGCAAACAAACGTATCATCAATGCAAATGGCTTTGTAAAGATCCCCAGGATCTCAACGGGGATCAAAATTGGCTTTACCCCGATTGGAACAGGCGGATTGATAATGTGACCCCAATAATGTTTATTCGAACTGAATAAAATAACTACAAACGAAATAAATGCCAGCACCATTGTAAAGGCAATATTACCTGTAACGTTCGCTGTACCCGGGATCAAACCGACAAGATTATTGATAAGGATAAAAAAGAAAACAGTAAGTAAATAAGGAAGATATTTTTGGTATTTGTGACCAAGATTGGGTTTCGCTACTTCGTCTTTAATAAAAATGACGACAGGTTCCAATAAACTTTGAGAGCCCTTGGGAGCCGAATTAACTCCTTCGCCATTTTTATATTTTTTTGCGATGCTTAGCATGACCCAAACCAAAAGTGCTAAGGCAAGTATCATTTGCACAACATTACGCGTAAGTGAAAAATCATACACTTCAACGCTGCTATCAAGTTCTCCACTATCATTTACGGCAACGATCTGACCCGCATGATATTTTTTAGGATCAAGTTTTAATTCATGAAGTTTTTCATCGGTAAGAGTAGAATAGCCTTTATAACTTTCTTCCCCATGATGAAATTTTGAAGACATAAAAAAGGAAAAACCTTTTTGAGGAGAATAAAGAATTACAGGCAGTGAGAGGATGACAGCATGTTCTTTTCCGTCCTTCCCCTTGTAAGAAAAAAAATGAAACTCATGTGCATCCAAAACGTGTCCAAAAATGACCTCATTGGCGTCGAAGGAACTCTTTTTGGTCCCCTCTCCCTTCTCTGATTGGCCTTGCCCAAATGCAATGCAGGAAAAGAAGCTCAAAACCCCTACCAATAAGCACTTGACACATGCGATGCGCATACCCTTCTAAAATTTGCCGCAAAGATAGGGGGCGGAGGGTGAAAAACCGCAAAAGTTTGAGGGGAAAAGTTGCTTGTTTCCGCTACTGGTTTCTGGTTGCTGTTACTGGTTTTTGGTCGCTTGTTGCTCGTTATTTGGTTGAAAACTCTACGGCAATACTTGCGCTACAATAACGCACTACATAAGGTCCAATGACCAAGAACTCGCGGCAAGCAACTAGTCACTAGTCCCGAAGGGATACTCCAACGGAGTCCTTTGAACCTTCGGCACAACCAGCAATCAGCCTTACGCCACTTTAATTTTTTTATCAAATTGAAGCTGGTATAATTTATAATAATACCCTTCTAATGAAAGCAGTTCTTCGTGGGTTCCCATTTCTTTGATCTCTCCTTTGTCAAGCACAATGATTTTGTCAGCTTTGCGAATCGTGGAAAGTCTGTGTGCGATCACGATGGATGTTCTCGCCGTAATTAATTTATCGATAGCCTTCTGGATCAGCATCTCACTTTCTGTGTCAACAGATGAAGTGGCTTCATCCAGGATCAAAATCGCAGGGTTATATAAAATGGCCCTGATAAATGATAACAATTGCCGCTGACCCAATGAAAGTGTGGCACCTCTCTCCATCACATTATAATCGTAATCGCCCGGCAGGCGCATAATAAAATCATGAACATCGATCATCTTTGCCGCTTCAATAACTTTTTCTTTTGGAATATCAGGATTGCGAAGAGTGATATTATCAAAGACTGATCCGGAGAAGAGAAATACATCCTGCAAAACCACACCAATGGCTTTTCGCAAAGTCTCCAGATTAAAATCTTCAATTCTTACATCATCGACAGCGATGATCCCTTTTTGGATCTGGTATAACCGGTTCAGTAAACTGATGATCGTTGTTTTTCCACTGCCAGTGTGACCAACAATGGCGACAGTCTCACCCGGATCAACCCTGAATGAAACATCTTTAAGCACATGTTGATCTGGATTGTATCCAAATGAACCATTACGAAATTCTATTTTCCCCCTTACAACGGCCGGCTGATAAGCCGTTATCGGCGACGCGGGCAAATAATCATCATTGTCCAGCACTTTGAACACTCGTTCGCTCGCAATGACTCCCATTTGCAGCACGTTGAATTTATCGGCAATTACGCGCAGGGGACGAAAAAGCAAATTGAGGCTCATGTAAAACATCACCATCTTTCCGCCAAGCTGTCTTGCTTCAGCGGGTGACATTCCCGCCCTCCCTGCGATCCACCACACCAGCAAACCCGTCGAGAGGGCCAGTACAATTTCAACAATGGGAAAAAAAACTGAATAGGCAAAAATGGCGTTGATGTTTGCATTGCGATGATCCCTATTGATCTTTTTAAATTTTTCAAATTCACGGTCCTCTGCAGCGAATGCTTGCACCACCTGCATGCCTGTTATGTGCTCCTGCACAAATGCATTAAGATGCGCCACTGCATTCCGAACTTTGATAAACGATTTGTTTACGCTTTCTTTAAAATAATAAGTAGCTATCAGCAAAATGGAAAAAGGCGCCAGGCAAACCAATGTCAGTCTCCAGTCCACAAAAAACATAAACCCTAAAATAGAAATGATAGAAAGAAAATCGGCTATGATGGGCACAAGGCCGTCTGAAAAAATATCATTAATGGCTTCAATATCGTTGATGGTTCTAGTGGTAAGAGTGCCGATAGGGGTTTGATCAAATTGTCTGAGGTTTAAATCGACCACCTTTTCATAAACCTTTACCCGCATATCTCTCACCACCGTTTGACCCAGCCACGCGGTGACATAAGAGAAATAGAATCGAAGACCGCTCTCGATAAGCAAAAGACCGATTTGGATCACAGTTATCCAAATTATCCAGTCAAGCATTTTATCGGCAATAAATTTATCTACCGTAATTTTTATCAGGTACGGACGAACAGGAGTAATGATCGCAAGAAAGACAGCCAGCCCGATAGAAATATAAAATCTTCTTTTATAAGGAGCGGCAAAATGAAAAACTCTGCGCAGATTTTCAAAATCAAATATTTTTTTTAATGCCTGGTTGGCCATCCTGGTTGTTGGTTATGCCGAAGGTCCAAAGGACTCCTGGAGGGCATCCTTCGGGACTAGTTGTGCCAAAGGCATCCCTTCGGGACCGGTTGCTGTTAATAGGAACTACAAATTTACTAAAGGCCAAAAATTGAAAGAAACCACTCATAACTCTTAGCTCCCGACTCCCGACTTTGACTTTTGACTCCGGACTCCCGACTCCCGACTTTTGACTCCGGACTCCCGACTAGTCCTCATCCCCCATTGCTCTTTTATAGGCCTTGATGAAAATCGCGCCGAGGTTTTTGTATGGAGGTATATAATCCTCAAACCCTTCTACTTTCACTTTTTTCTCCAATTCTTCCCAAAAAGGAATCCAGTCAATATTATTCCCGGTTCGTACTTTTTCCATTAACAGATTGAAAAATGGCTGGTTCACCGTCGTCTTCCCAATTTGCTTGGAAGTGATGATGTGTGCATCGGGCGAGTGTTTTAATATGTCATGGATCAAATAATAGCCGCCACATGAACCCATAAAAACAATTTTTGCCGAGGGAAGAATCTGTGCAATCGTGTACGGAGCATTATAGCTATGACCTCTGTGTATCACTACAGTTGGGTAAAGATTGTTTCGTAATAAAAACGTGTCTAATGCATCCTGCGCATTTTTATCCTGGTCATCTTCCTCGGGTAAAGGCAAGTTTGCGTAAATAGAAACGGGTCTGCCTTTCGTGGAATTTATCGCGATCCAATTTTGGGTGCTGGTTATCCTCCAGAGCCTGGGATCAAACATTCTCTTAAATCCCTGGAAAATTGTTTTTCCATCCTTATCCCCATAGAAAAAAACCTGCATCACTACGCGACCGGTATCATTTGATAATGCTTTAAAAGGAACATTGTACACAGGAGGTATTCCAAATTCCTTTGAAAGATCGATATGATTATTCGTGTCGGCCGATAAAAAAAGCTTGTACAACAAATTGTACATGACCACGCCCCGTTTATTGTTGCTCGTAAGGTTCCTTTCGTAATTTGCTTTTACATTCAAAAGCATCTTCTCTGCCAGAGGCTTGATTGTTTCAGCAATACTTGCATAAGAATCTGCCACATCCACGCCATCCTCAAGGCCGCCCGATTCTTCAAGCTTTCCGACAAATGCTCTCATCAGCTTTTCCGCGTCGCTTTCCGTGTCATTATTTTTCTTCGCCTGAAAAGTGTTCAGAAAATTGCTCAGCGTATTATAGCCCGCACACATTTTGATGAACTTGCGGTACCTGTCAAACTTTACATTCATTAGTAATGAATCACCATGCTGATTGGCCCTTGTCATCATCAATGGATAAACACCTTTTACGAAACTGGAAGTGTATATGATGCCATCTGTTGTTACGGCAAGGTAGTAGAGTTCCTCGGCGGTTAAAGGCTGAATGATCTTAAATCGTACCGCGAGATTATCCACCTCATGCAGGGCATTGATCGTGTTTACAAAAATGTCTCTCGCCTTGGTTTCAATCCGTTTTTCCAGTTCTTTATAGCCGTAGGCGGTGTCTTTATTCTGTGCCCTTTCCAGATAATCAAGATGTGTCCTCACCAGCAGCCGGTAATATTTTAGTGAATCATCCTTCACAGCGTCAATCTCACTGATGCTCATCTTGCCTTTCATGATGTTATCCAAAAAAGGAAAATACCAGCGCCCACTGTTGCTGGTTGCCATTTTTGAAACGGCACTGATAAGAGGATCGTCAATTCTACGGATCGCGGCTCCCAGTCTGTCGTTGGCAGCGGCATAGTTGTACAACTGGCCCGGGTCGCGGTAGCCAGCCACCTTTATAAGACTATCAAGAAACGAAACATCTGTGTTGCTTCTGAGTTTTAAGAAAGTTTGATCGGGATACCTGGCACAATATTTTTTTAGTAAAATATATTGAGAGTTCCTGTATCCTGCATTTTTATCAAAGATCCCAGCGCTAATAAGATTCATTCCCACATCATAAGGCTGGTGATCGATGATGGTTTCGATACTGGCATTCGCGATATCGGCCCTCATGCAATTTTCGTATTCATCAATGATCGCAGGCAGTTGAGCCGTACCAACATTTCCCCGCCGCCAGTTATTGTTGAAATATTTCAGAACGTTTTCGAGGCCTCGAAGATATTTTATCTTGGCCTGCGAGTTTAAACTGGTATCTTTTTCTATACGATACTGAACCCAATCAACGTTCGTGGTGACTGCTTTTGTTAGAATAAAATTTATTTCTTCGTCCGACGAAGGCCGGAATTCATTATCGGCCTTACCATCTGATCTTAAGATCTCTTTTTGTTGCTTATCTACAAAATCATGAAATAGCTCACGGTTCTTTGGAGGCTTCAGGTCCCTGACAGGGTCAGGGTCAACCGCCTGGGCCATTAAAGGTTTAAAAGCAAGCAGGTAAACGAGAAGAACAAGGTATCTGGGTGTTGAAATCATAAGGATCGTTCGCAAAGTTAGCATCCCTCTGTCAAATACAATGCCCTCGTTCTCTAAATGAGCATTAGTACTATTTATTATGATTTGACGCGACAAAAGGCCAAATCGATGCAATTGGTATGACCGAAGAAGAAGATCCTCATATAATTTAGCTGATCCAAAAAAGAGCGTCAGCCACCCAGCTTCGCAGGGACAGGTTAAGTTTTTATTAAGTCTGTGTTATGCAAAATTGTCAATTTCCTTTAGAAATAATCTTCATGTAGGTTTGCGCAAATAAAAAACAACCATGGAAGCGAAGGCAAGGAAGGTTTTAATTGCCGATGATGAACCCGATATTCTTGAAATTCTGAAATACAATCTCCTCAATGAAGGCTACCAGGTCATAACTGCCAAAGACGGTGACGAAGCCATTGAGAAAGCTAAAATTTTTCAGCCTGATCTGGTCGTGTTGGACATCATGATGCCGAAGAAAAGTGGTGTTCAGGTTTGTGAAATATTGAGAAGCCAGTCTGCATTCAGAAACACACTCATTATTTTTTTAACTGCTTTAAACGACGAGAGCACTCAAATACGAGGTCTTGAAACCGGTGCTGATGATTACGTGAGCAAGCCCATCAGTCCGAAGGTCTTTATAAGTCGTGTAAATGCTCTTTTCCGCAGAGTGCCAACAAAAGAAAGTAAAATTGTCGAAGTGGATGGCCTCGTTATCGATCCCGAGAAATTCATAGTTCAACTGGAGGGAAAGGATATTCTCCTTGCAAAAAAAGAATTTGAGCTTCTTCATTTACTTGCTTCACGACCGGGGCGTGTTTTTTTGCGCAATGAAATTCTCAGCCAGGTTTGGGGCAACGATGTCATCGTCGGCGATCGCACCATAGATGTTCACATCCGAAAGATCCGGCAAAAACTGGGTGTTGATTGCATTACCACGGTGAAAGGCGTGGGGTATAAATTTGAGTTGTGACCCCCTGTCCCCATAAAGGGGGGACGCAAATCGATTAGACTTTAAAAAAATTATAGTTACTTTAATTTTGAAGTTGATGTTTGTGTAACCAGCTATAGTATTACTATTAAACTTTCGTTGCGTCGCACTCTTCAACATCCAGTTCACCAATCAACATTATTAAAAACAACTCCGTTTATCGGAGTTTACAAAAGCCCCCTTCAGGGGGTTTGGGGGTTCATGCTTAACACGAAGAACATTTCTCCACGCAAGCTTTCTGCGTTTACAGCTTTGCTGCTATCCGTGCCCATCAGCATCGGAATTTATATTCTGCATGAGGGCTGGCAGGTGCTCGTGGTATCCTTTATTATCATTTTTATTGGGAGCTATGCACTGATCGCATTTACTCTTGAGCGCTTTATTTATCGAAAGATCAAACTCATCTATAAATTCATTTATCAGACGAAAGCAAGTAAAAAGGAAGAAACATATTATCAATACCTGTTGCCACAGAAAAGTATTGATGAAGTAAGAGAAGATGTGGAAGAATGGGCGGAAAAACAAGTAGAAGAAATTGAGTTACTAAAAAGAAATGAGCAATTCCGGAAAGAATTTTTGCAAAACCTGGCTCATGAGTTCAAAACCCCTGTGTTCGCCATACAAGGCTATGTAGATACATTATTGCAAGGTGCATTGGAAAATCCTGAAGTCAACCGTCCTTTCTTAGAAAAAACGTCCCGTAATATAGACAGGCTGGTAAACCTTATGAATGATCTTGATGAAATTTCAAAGCTGGAGCGAGGCGAACAGGTCGTCTACAAAGAGAATTTTATTATCCAGGATTTGGTCAAAGAAGTTTTTGAAAGCCTTTCAATAAAAGCGGAGCAAAAGAATATTCGTTGCAGCATTAAAAAAGGTTGCGAATCCCCGCTGACAGTTTTTGCCGATAAGGAAAAGATCAGGCAGGTGATTCTGAATCTCGTTGAAAACTCGATTAAGTATGGCAAGTTTGGAGGCAATATTACAGCCAGCATGTATATTACCGATGAGAAACATGTTTTGGTTGAGATCAGTGATGACGGAATTGGGATGGCTGAAAGGCATTTGTCAAGAATATTTGAACGATTTTACAGAACGGAGGAAGGACGCAGCCTGGATATCACAGGCTCGGGTTTAGGTTTAGCCATTTGCAAACATATTATTGAAGCACATGGACAGTCTATTCATGTGCGAAGTACTGAGCATGTAGGGACGACAATTGGTTTTACTTTGGAGAGGAAGAAGGAGTAGGGTGCAGTTGTTGGTGTTGCGCCGAAGCCTGCGTGCGGGCCTCACCAGCAACCAAATTATTTAAGCACCGACGACGTAAAATGCCAATCCAGACCGGGTGTTGACCAGGCTTAAGAACGTACAAGAGTGCGACGCAACGAAAGACTAATAGTAGCAGTGCGGCTCGGCACATAATAATAACAATTTAAAAACAACCAACATCTTCACTTGTCAGTAACTCCCACAAATGAATTAAAAAGAACACTCACTCCGCTGATGCTTTGGGGCCTTGGTGTGGGTTATGTGATCTCCGGAATGTACTTCGGCTGGAATCTTGGACTGGAACAAGGAGGAACATTGGGCCTCGCCATCGCCACATTTTTTATCATTATTCTCTACGTCACTTTCACATTCAGCTACACAGAACTGGCCTGCGCTATACCCAAAGCCGGCGGAGGTTTTGATTATGCGAACCGGGCACTTGGGAAAGATTGGGGATTCATTGCCGGCATGGCACAAAATATAGAATTCATTTTTGCACCGCCCGCCATCGCCTTTGCTATCGGCGCCTACTTCAATTTATTTTTTCCGCAAATACCGATATTGGCCATCGCCATTTTCAGTTATGTCGTTTTTACGGCGTTGAATATTTACGGTGTAAAAGCGGCCGCCGTGTTTGAATTGGTCATCACTATGCTGGCTGTGGGGGAGTTGCTATTGTTTACTGGCATCACGATTCCTCATTTTGAATTAAAAAATTTACAACACAACGCTTTTCCTCACGGATGGGCCGGCGCCTTCGCTGCAACTCCATTTGCTATCTGGTTTTTCCTGGCCATTGAAGGAGTCGCGAATGTAGCCGAAGAGGCTATTCACCCTCAGCGAACGATGCTGCTTGGTTTCGGTTCGGCCATTGCAACACTGGTGGTTTTGTGCATACTTGTTTTCATTAGCTCGGTCGGCGTGGCGGGATGGGAAGCCATCGTTTATAAAACTGACGGCAGTACTTCCGATTCTCCGCTGCCTTTGGCGCTGAGTCATGTCGTTGGTAGCGACAACATGATGTATCATTTGCTCATAACCATAGGGCTGTTCGGCTTGATCGCTTCTTTTCATGGCATCATACTCGCGGCAGGGAGAGCAACTTTTGAATTTGGAAGAGTAAGATTTGCCCCGCCTTTTTTAGCAACTATTCATCCGAGATTTCAAACACCATCCAATGCACTGCTGGTAAATATGGTGATCGGCATCATCGCCCTGCTGACAGGTAAAACAGCAGAGATCATTACCATCTCGGTATTTGGAGCACTTACGTTATATATTGTGTCGATGATCGCCTTGTTGCGGCTCAGAAAAAAAGAACCACAATTGGAACGTCCTTTCAAAGTGCCGATGTATCCTTTATTTCCGGTGGCTGCATTGTTCATTGCTGCTTTTTCGTTTGTTGCAATGACGGTTTATAATTTTAAATTGGCAGTGATTTATTTTTTAATTCTTGGCATTGGCTTCATTGCTTTTAAATTATTTGCGAAATAATAGTTTGAAGCTGAATGGAGGTGAAAGCCCCAAGGGCTTTACTGTGATTAGCCTCTGATCTTATCAGAGGCTAATCAGGCATGACCCGAACGGTTCATTGTGTTGTAGCAATATTCAACCCCTTCGGGGTTGTGGCCTTCCTCACTTCCCTTCCGTGAGTTTACACTCACGGTTACCGATATTCAACCCCTTCGGGGTTGTGCCATTCGTTATTTCTCCTCGCGTGAGTTTACACTCACGGTTAACGATATTCAACCCCTTCGGGGTTGTGGCCTTCCTCACTTCCCTTCCGTGAGTTTACACTCATGGTTACCAATATTCAACCCCTTCGGGATTGTGCCATTCGTTATTTCTCCTCGCGTGAGTTTACACTCACGGTTAACGATATTCAACCCCTTTGGGGTTGTGCCATTCTTCACTTCCCTTCTGTGAGTTTACACTCACGGTTACCGATATTCAACCCCTTCGGGACTGTGCCATTCGTTATTTTTCCTCGTGTGAGTTTACACTCACGGTTACCGATATTCAACCCCCTCGGGGTTGTGCCATTCGTTATTTCTCCTCGTGTGAGTTTACACTCACGGTTACCGATATTCAACCCCTTCGGGATTGTGCCATTCGTTATTTCTCCTCGCGTGAGTTTACACTCACGGTTACCGATATTCAACCCCTTCGGGGTTGTGGCATTCTTCGCTTTACTTCCCGTGCGCTACGCTCACCGTCAATGATACTTGCTTCCCGGCAGGCAGGTTAAAGTCCTTCGGACTTAATCACGAGTCCAGCGTTCAATCAAAAATTTGCGGGAAAAGAATCTAAATAATTAGTACTTTTTATTTTTAAACATCAAGATGACAACAAAAGAAATTATCCAATATGTGAAAGACCATCCTTCCGGAAAAGTCAAGATCGCGTTCAGCGATATTGACGGGATATTGAGAGGCAAATATATTTCTGCTGAGAAATTTTCTTCCGCCATTGAAAATGGCTTAGGTTTTTGCAATGTGATTTTTGGGTGGGATACAGGCGACGTGGTATATGATAATGTCCAATTCACAGGATGGCATACCGGTTATCCTGATAGCCCGGGCGTGTTAGATATAAATACTTTCAGAAAAATTCCCTGGGAAAATGATGTGCCGTTCTTCCTTGGTGAGCTCACAGATGAAAAAGGTGATCCTTCCCAGGTTTGTCCAAGACAATTGCTGAAAAAAATAATGAATGAAGCAACCAGGCAAGGCTTCTCTCCTTTTTTCTCGCAGGAGTTTGAATGGTACAATTTTGCAGAAACTCCACAAACGGCTAATGATAAGCAGTTCAAAAATCTTACACCGCTTACTCCGGGGATGTTTGGATACTCAATTCTCCGCAGCTCTTCCGAGAATCCTTACTTCACCAACCTCTTTGACTGGCTGAAAAAATTCAATGTGCCATTAGAGGGATTACACACTGAAACGGGTCCCGGCACATATGAGGCCGCCATCACTTATTCAGATGTGTTAGAAGCCGCCGATAGAGCTGTACTTTTCAAAACAGCCGTGAAAGAAATTGCGTACAGGCATGGAATCATCGCAACCTTTATGGCCAAGATCAATGAAGGTCTCCCGGGTTGTGGTGGCCACGTTCATCAAAGCTTATGGGACAAAGCAGGAAAAAAAAATCTTTTTTATAATGAAAAGGATAAATTCAGAATGAGCGAGCTGACAAAAAATTATCTCGCCGGCCAGTTATATTGCTTGCCTGAAATACTGCCCCTGTTTGCTCCAAATATAAATAGCTATAAAAGATTGGTCCAGGGTGCATGGGCGCCTACTACACTCACCTGGGGAATGGATAACAGGACAGTTGCATTGAGGGTGCTCGCAAATAGCAGCAAATCTTGTCGACTCGAAACACGGGTGATCGGTTCCGATGTAAATCCTTATCTCGCCATGGCAGGTTGCCTGGCCTCAGGCTTGTACGGAATTAAAAATAAATTGAAGCTAAAACAACCGCCCACCTCGGGAAATGGCTACCAAGATGATTCCAATGGTGTTCTTCCCTCCACACTCATTGAAGCAACCCGACAAATGAAAACTTCAAAAATTGCGAAAGAACTTTTCGGAGAAAAATTTGTTGAACATTTCACACAAACAAGAGAATGGGAATGGAGACAGCACCTGAAAGCTGTAACCGATTGGGAGTACAAAAGGTATTTCGAGATTATTTAGAGATCACGACTAGGTCAAGCAATATTAATTTAGAAAAAGAGATTTTGTTAAAATTTTTTTTGGTCAACCTTAGTAGAAAAAAATTGTACCTTGATTCAACCTTATTACCTTATTCTCATTTGTAATGAAAATAGAATACAACAATTTATATACTCATTTTATATTTACAACACTGCATCGCTTACCTCTTATTTTAGAGAACCATCGCGAAAGAATTGAAAAATATATTACTGGCGTAGTGAATAATAATGATTCTAAATTATATGCCATTTATGCAAATCCTGAGCATGTCCACTTCCTCGTATCCCGCTCTCCCAAAATATCAGAAGAAAATCTTGCCTCCACAGTTGCAGAAAGTTCTCAAAAATTCATAAATCAAAATAAGCTGTGCAACAGTCGATTTGCCTGGCAAGAAACTGCATCTGCCTTTTCTGTATCAAAATCAGATGTTGATCGGGTCTGTAAATACATACTTAATCAGCCGGAACATCATCGTAAAATAAGTTTCGCAGAAGAGTATGAGGAGTTTTTGAGATTTTATCAAAATACGTTACACCGCCCAAAAACGGTCAAAATAAGGTAATAAGCTAATGACGCTAAGTATCCATTTTTCTACTAAGGTTAGGGCGACTGGGAAAAATAAGGTTCATAATACAGTCCGTAAATCATGAAATTCGACAAGATCTATCAATACAATTTTCCAACGACAATTCGCTTTGGTGCCGGATCAAGTAATGAATTAGGCGATTACCTGGCAAAAAATAATTTATCAAGGCCTCTATTAGTTACCGATGCAAATATTGCCCAACTCGACTTTTTTAAGTACATCGTCAACGATCTGAAAAAGAAAAACATTTCGGCAGAAATATTTTTTGACCTCCATAAAAACCCGGTTAAGTCAGACGTGTACAAGGGTACCGATGTGTACGACAATAATCAAAGAGACTCGATCATTGGAATTGGTGGCGGTGCTGCCCTGGATGTCGCAAGAGCGATCGCGTTGCGAATAAATCACAGGGAAGACCTTTTCAAATATGATGATCTGATTGGGGGCGATGTGTATGTGACCAATGACGTGCCCCATTTCATTACCATACCCACTACGGCAGGAACCGGCAGTGAAGTGGGACGCAGCGCCATTATTGCTGACGATGGGACACACCAGAAAAGAATTCTTTTTTCGCCCAAACTGCTAGCTAAAATCGTTTTTGCCGATCCGTTACTGACAATGGAACTTCCCGCATTTATAACCGCAGCCACAGGCATGGATGCTCTGACACATAACATGGAAGCATTCCTGGCAAAGATGCCTCACCCATTATGTGAAGGAATTGCCCTCGAGGGAATTTCACTGATCAATGAATCACTGGTAAAAGCAGTGAACAAACCCAATCTCGAGTCAAGGAGTAAAATGCTGATCGCATCTTTGATGGGTGCGGTTGCCTTTCAAAAAGGCCTGGGCGTGGTGCATTCACTGGCACATCCTTTATCATCGCTGCTGGATACACATCATGGACTGGCGAATGCGGTGAATATCCCGTACGGAATGGAATTTAATATCAACGGATGCGAAGACAAATTCAAACGGATCGCACGAACGCTGGAATTGAATGAGGAGACTGGTCAAGCAGTAGTCAAATATCTATTTGATTTGAATTCAAAAATTAACATACCGCATAAACTTCGGGACATTGGCGTAAAACAGGAGCATATCGAAACGCTGGCCGATCTTGCCATTGCTGATTTTGCCCATCCAAATAATCCAAAACCAGTGAGCCGCGAAGATTTCAGAAATTTGTATAGCAAAGCACTTTAGCGCATGAAGAAAAGAATTGGTATCAGCTTTACAAAAACCTCATTTCAGAATTATTGGAACTGGTTCACTGCAGAAGATCTGCAAAAAGATATAGAACTGGTTGAACTCAATTTTGAAAAAAATAATATCGAGGATATCTATCAATGTGGCGGCTTTGTACTTACAGGCGGTGTCGATGTTCATCCCTCTTTTTACAACGGAAAAACTATTTATAATAACAAACCCTCGTCTCTGCAGCCGGAACGTGATCATTTTGAAGAAAAGATCTATCGCTATTCGCAGTTAAATAAATTACCCGTCCTGGGAATTTGTCGCGGAATGCAATTGATAAATGTATTGGAAGGAGGAAAGCTCATACAAGACCTTGACAATGGCAATGCAAGACACAGGAAAGAAGAGTCAGACAAAGAACACTCAATTGCTACCGGGAGAAATACGTTACTTCATCAAATCGCAGGTTCTGTTTCCGGCAATGTAAACAGCGCACATCACCAGGCAATTGATCCCAATGCAATTGGCGACAATCTGCTGGTAAACGCCTATGACGATGACGATGAAACCATCATTGAGGGTCTTGAGTTCAAAAACAAAACCGGTAAGGCTTTCATGCTTTGTATTCAATGGCACCCTGAAAGAATGAAAGACAAAGAAGAAAATCCGTTTTCGGAAAATATAAAAAAACAATTTCTAGCGGCTGTAAGGGAAACAACTATGAAAAAACTTCTGATTACCAACCCTGCAACTGAACAAGTAATTGCGGAGCTAAATGAAGACACTGCGGACAGTCTGCAAAGAAAATTTGACTTGTTGCGATCGGCGCGGCGCGACTGGTATCAATCATCGCTTGCGGAAAGAGTGCAAGTGCTCAAAAAATTCTCCGACCTTTTGGAAACACATATTGAACAACTTGCTTCGGTTCTAACCTCAGAAGTAGGAAAACCGTTGCAACAATCACGCAATGAAATAAAAGGTGGCAGGTCAAGGATAAAATGGCTGACCGATAACGCAGAAAAATATTTGCGCGATGAGACCATGAGCAGTGGGGATGGCATGGAAGAAAAAATCTCTTACGAACCGCTGGGTGTGGTCTGCAATATCTCTGCCTGGAATTATCCTTATCTCGTCGGTATAAACGTTTTTGTGCCAGCCTTGCTTGCTGGAAACGCCGTGATGTACAAGGCTTCCGAGCATTCTGCACTCACTGGATTACAAATAGAAAAATTCTTAAAGGAGGCGGGTGTTCCCAATAATGTTTTCCAGATTGCAGTCGGGCCGGGAAGGGTTGGCGAGTTGTTACTAGAAATTCCCTTCGACGGGTATTTTTTTACCGGCTCTTACAAAACGGGGAAACATATTTATGAAAAACTTGCATCAAAGATGATCCCTTGCCAATGCGAGTTAGGTGGGAAAGATCCTTTGTATATAGCCGATGACATAGAGGATATAAAAGCAGTTGCTGCTGCTACTGCGGATGGAGCTTTTTACAACAACGGTCAGAGTTGCTGTGCCGTCGAAAGGATCTATGTGCATGAAAAAGTTTACGATCGATACCTGAATGAATTTGTAAAAGAAGTGAAGTCATGGAAGATCGGGCCGCCAACCGAAAATGGAGTTTATATCGGACCCTTGAGCAGAAAGGAACAACTTAGGGTTTTAGAGAGCCAGGTTGCAGATGCACTGAGCAAAGGAGCAAAGATCTTGACTGGTGGAAAAAAAATAAAAAGCAAAGCCCGCCTGAATGACGCGGTCGGGCAGGGATATTTTTTTGAGCCCACCGTCCTGGTCGATGTGAACCACGAAATGAGTGTGATGAAAGATGAATCATTCGGTCCGGTTATCGGCATTATGAAAGTGAGAGATGAAGAGCAAGCAATAGAGTTAATGAAGGATACCGAATATGGTTTAACTGCTTCGGTTTATAGTGCAGATAAAACAAAGGCAGAAAATATTTTAAACCGAATAGACGTCGGAACGGGTTACTGGAATTGCTGCGATCGTGTGAGCGCAGCTTTGCCGTGGAGCGGAAGAAAACATTCTGGTTTTGGTGTTACACTTTCACATGCAGGTCTGCGTGCCTTTACAAAACCAAAGGGATATCATTTGAAAACTTGATCGTGCTTCATGATGAAAGAAACAAATACTCTCATTATCGGAGCAAGCGTCTCGGGCCTGGCTTGTGCTTCGACTTTGCAAAAAAAGAACATCGAATATCTTATCATTGACAAAGAAGACCAGGTAGCTACGCCCTGGCGTAATCATTACGACCGCCTTCATTTGCATACCAACAAGGGTTTGTCAAATTTGCCCTATAAAAAATTTGATAGCAACGTACCGCGTTACCCGAGTCGCCAGCAGGTGGTTGACTATTTGGTCGATTATCAAAAAGGATTCAATATCAAACCCATTTTACTACAAAAGCAAAACCAGGCGAACCACAAATGGTTTGTTGACAACGATGCCACACACCATGCTCAGGTATGCGTTTGAAAAGCTCGATAAAAAATAGAATGCATTTTATTTGAAAGCTGGCAAACGATCGCAAGACTGATTATGGGATTAACCGCACGGACACATCGTTGATCTACTATGTATTATTCCCAGACACTAATTGGTTTCCCTTACAGAAAACAATTATTAATTTTAGAAGGCCATGATTCCTGTGAGACCAGCCACTGTCCTGCCTTTTCTATTCCAGAAAGTCTGCTACCTTTTTTTATTACAGGTAATGGTCTTTGGCTTTTTCTTCGCTTCTGCCCAAACTAATATTAGTGGTGTTGTAAACAGCTACTACAAAGTGGTTGAAGTTATTCCTGCAAAAGCGTGTGTAAGATTAAACACCGTCGCGGGTCTGGCTCGACTGCAAAAAACGTTACTCATACAAATGAAGGGCGCCTCAGTCATCACCACCAATAACAGCAGTTTTGGGGATACAACTTCTCTTAACAATGCCGGCAACTATGAGCGGGCTATCATATGTTCTATCAATGGTGATTCAGTTTTTATGTTCCATAATTTTTTGAACAGTTACACAGTTACTGACAAGGTGCAGCTGGTAAAGTTCGCGGAATATTATTCGGCTAATGTTATTGATACAATAAAAGCTTCACCCTGGAATAACACAAACGGCACCGGTGGTGTAATCGCCATCAGTGTATCCCAAGACTTGACACTCAATGCGCCTGTCTACGCAGACTCTTCGGGCTTCAGGGGAGGCGGTTATTTATTGAGTAATGGAACATGCTTTAATGTTCCGTTTGCTGCAACGAATTATTTTTATAATGCTTCTTCGACCGCACCACAAAATGGTTCGTATAAAGGTGAGAGCGTTTATGATTTTCCCCTGGCGCAAAGTGGTGGTCGTGGTGCGCCGGCGAATGGAGGGGGTGGAGGCAACAATCATAATAATGGAGGCGCAGGTGGTGCCAATTTAGCTGCTGGAGGAAAAGGTGGTGGCAATTCAAGCAGTGCAGGCTGCACGACTGACCTGCACGCCGACGGGGGCAAAGCATTAAAAAACTGGAACGGCACAAAATTATTTTTTGGTGGTGCAGGAGGCGCTGGACACTCAAATGGAACACTCACGATTTCGAACGGCGGAGGCAATGGAGGAGGCCTCATTTTTATTGAGGCCGAAACTCTAATTGGCAACGGATATAAAATATCGGCCAATGGCGGCGCAGGTGGCACCGCCGTTTCTGATGGAGCATCTGGTGGTGGTGCGGCCGGTTCGGTTGTCATGGACATAACCAGTTATTCAGGTTCGGTGACCCTACAAGCAAATGGTGGTAAAGGAGGTGACGAAGATGATGCCGGCACTACGCAGAGATGTTATGGTGCAGGAGGTGGGGGCAGCGGTGGCGTGATCTATTTTACGGGGTCGGCACCGGCCGTCACGATCTCTGTCACTGGTGGACCTGCCGGCCTGGAGTACAGTCGCGATCCTGGATGTAATGCCACGATACCGGCAGCCGCTGGTTCCAATGGCACTACGATTTCTTCTTATGTCATTCGGCAATCAACCGATTCCGCCACGTACTGTCTTTCGATTCCTTTAGCGGTGAAGTTGATTTATTTTAAAGCTGCACGCAATGAATCAAACATTCAATTGCGATGGGCCGTGTCAAATCCCGAAATAGCACAAGAATTCGTACTGGAAAAAAACATGGCGAATAGTTGGTCCCCACTTTATTCAGCTCTGGCCGACAGCCTGAAAAATAATTATTCCTATACCGATGATCATCCTGAACAAGGAATCAATTTGTACCGGCTGAGGGTCATTGAAAAAAATAATGTCTTTTTTTATTCGCCAGTACGCCAGGTAAATGGCAATCAAAAAAATGATCGGTTTGTTCTCTATCCGAATCCAGCTTCTGAGCAGGTCTTTATAACGGGTAACTTCTCCTCTCTTACTGAAATAAAATTGTTTGACTTATCCGGCACCATAAGGTGGCATAAAAAAATAGTAAACAGTAACGGAAGCACCGCTGTTGACCTGTCTTCGTTCGAGTCCGGCGTGTATGAGTTACAAATTAACAATGTAATCAAGAGACTTGTCATTCGCAAGTGAGATCTCTGTCTTTGCCTCCCTGAAGTCTTAAAGCGACTATTGACAAACTATTGTCACTATTTTTATATCCGCTATGATCCAAACGGTAATTTTTGATATGGACGGAGTCATTATAGACAGTGAACCCATCCATTTCAATATCGAAAAACAGATCTTTGAAGAATTGAAAATTGCGATATCCTTCGAAGAACACTGCTCTTATGTTGGCACCTCATCCCGAAATATGTGGGAGATGATTATAAAAAAACATGAGATTGCCAATGACCTTGAGGAGTTAATAAAAAAGGACTATGCAATGTATATGAAGCATCTCATTGCAGCAAAAGATCTCCATCCTATTCCTGGTGTAGTAGAGTTAATAAAGGAACTTCATCAAGATAATCTTAAAATAATCGTCGCTTCCTCGTCACACGGCGAAGTCATCGATATGGTCCTTAAGAAATTTAATCTTTCAGATTATTTTATAGCACAGGTGAGTGGAACAGAGCTCATACATTCCAAACCGCATCCGGAAATTTTTTTAAGATCAGCCGCGCTTGCCAATTGCGACCCCGGGGAATGTGTTGTCATAGAGGATTCAGAAAATGGAGTAACTGCTGCCAGGGTTGCGGGGATGAAATCAATTGGATTTTTGAATCCCAATTCCGGCGTTCAGGATTTAAGCAGGGCTGATGTAGTGGTCAAATCGTTTGAAGAATTAAATGCTGCATTGATAAGAAATGTTTGAGTAACCAGGCTACCTGTTTTCATCAGGCAGAGTATTCTAACGAAAGAATTTTTGGGATGAATAATCACCAAGCGCAGTCAGAAAAAAAGTTGCATCGGGTTTTGTCCCTCAACGATCTTATCATCTACGGTATAATATTGATCCAGCCCGTAGCTGCACTACCTCTGTTTGGTCACGCCAACGCTATTTCGCGCGGTCATGCAGTCACTTCGATCCTGATAGCAATGATTGGAATGATCCTTACCGCCATTAGTTATGGAAGAATGGCAAACATGTATCCCGTCGCAGGTTCTGCCTACACTTATGTTAGTAAAGGCATACATAGTTACGCGGGGTTCATTGCCGGATGGTCCATGTTCATGGACTACATGTTTGTACCAATTATTTGTGTAATCTATGCCGGCATTACTGCAAACTACCTGGTCTCGTTCATTCCTTATGCCATCTGGTTATTTATTTTTGCGGCACTATTTACGCTGGTTAATTTGAAAGGATTGAAAATGGCGGCTATCACCAACGTGGTTTTAATGATCACTATGAGCATAGTCGTTTTTTATTTTATGGGCGCTGCCATTCGGTATATTTCTATCCATAACGGCTTTAAAGGTTTATTTTCTTTACGTCCATTTTATGATAAAACAACTTTTTCTTTGAGGCCGATTGCATCAGCCACGGCATTAGCAGCGCTGACCTATATAGGATTCGACGGAATAACAACTTTGTCCGAAGAAGTGGAAAACCCAAAAAGAAATGTATTGCTGGCCGCTGTACTCACTTGTGTGATCACTGGCATTTGGAGCGGCGCACAAATTTATTTGGCGCAATTATCCTGGCCCGATTGGTCTTCTTTTACGAGCGGGCTCGACACTGAGGCTGCACGAAACAATGCTCTTGACACTGCGATCATGACAGTAGCTCGTCGCGTTGGTGGCTCTTTACTCGACATTGCTTTGACGGTTGTGCTACTACTTGCAAGCGTCGGTTCCGGCATAACCGCCCAGATTGGCGCTTCTCGCCTTCTTTATGGAATGGGAAGAGATGGCGTTATCCCGCGGGCAATTTTTGGACATTTGGATAAAAAACATTCTAGCCCTGATTACAATGTGATGATCATCGGGATTTTGACTTTAGTGAGCGCTCTTTTTTTCAATTACGAAGAGTGCGCACGCCTGATAAATTTTGGAGCTTTCTTTGCATTCATGGCGGTCAACATTGCGTCCATCCGGGAATATTATTTCATGATAGGAAAAAAGACGATTAAGAGTTTTTTGATAAATTTTTTGCCAGGCGCACTTGGTTTTCTTACTTGTCTTATCATCTGGCTCAATTTGCCCGCAAAGACCTTTATAATCGGTGGAGGCTGGATGGCTGCAGGAATTATTTATCTCGCCATACGAACGAAAGGATTTCAGAAGCAAATTCCTGTTATTAGTTTGCCCTAGAATCCTGGAATGAGGATTTGTTTCTAACTTATACCTTGAAAATCCACATGACTCGACTTACCTTTTAAAAAAAACATTTTATGGCAGGCCCCGGAGCCTACTGGTTCGGAAAGGAGGAAGCAGATGCAGTTAACAGGGTTATGCAAAGCGGTCATCTTTTTAGGTATGGCAGTGAGACCGATCCGAAATTTTTGCACACTGTGGCAAGTTTAGAAAACGAGTTCGCCAAATACTGCGGAGCAAAGTTTGCCTTGGCCACGTCGTCAGGAACGGCTTCATTGGTTGCATCCCTGGCAGCATTGGGCTTACAACCGGGCGATGAGATAATTGTTCCTGCGTACACATTTGTTGCCAGTTATACGTCGTGTATTTTTCTCGGAATCATTCCCGTGCTTTCGGAAATAGATGAAAGCCTTACACTCGATCCGGATGACATTGAAAGGCATATTACGTCGCATACAAGAGCAATCATGCCTGTACACATGTTAGGTAATCCTTGTGACATGGACAGAATAATGGCGGTTGCGAAAAAACATAAACTACTTGTGCTGGAGGACTGTTGCCAGGCTGCCGGGGCCTCGTATAAAATGAAAAAAGTGGGCACTATTGGAGACATGGGTGCCTTCTCACTAAATGTATTCAAAACGATAAATAGTGGAGACGGTGGCCTGGTGGTTACTAATGATCAAAATCTTTATGAGACTGCTTTTGCCATGCATGACCAGGGGCATAAACCCAGCAGGCTTGGTGTAGAAGTTGGTTCCCGTAATTTGCTGGGTTTGAACTTTCGTATGAATGAGCTCACTGCTGCAGTAGGACTTGTCCAGTTAGGCAAGCTTGATATGATCGTAACAACGCTCCGCGAGAAGAGAAAAAAATTTAAAAACCTGATAGCTGACGCAAAAGGTTTTAAGTTGAGGACATTGAATGATCCGGATGGAGATTGTGCGACAATTTGTACGGTTACCTTTGACAACCGTGAGCAGGCCCTGAAAGTTTCAAAAATCCTTGGATCAAAAACGCTTGACGAAAGCGGCTGGCATGTCTACGCTAACATGGAGCATGTGTTAGAATATTTAAAAAAGATCGGGAGACCTCATAAAAAAGGAGCTTATCCTAAAACGGATAACATTCTTAGTCGCGCCATGAACATCAGCATTGGCGTAGTAGACGGAGGGCTGGGAGCTGGTTGGGGCATCAACATTAATTCAAGTGACAGCGAGATTGAGTCAGCAGCAGATCAATTTATTGAGGCTTGCAGATAGCTAACGTGACCAGGTTTCCTATCAAAATATTTTTCACCGCTAATAAAGATCATGACATGTAGCGTGGCATATAAAAGTATCTACTGTAAAATAATTTTTTTTGAACTGGTCTGTATTTTAGATAACGGTTTTATTTCCGCGCAACAGAACTACTCCAGCAATAAAAAAGACAAGGTGGAAACCGAGGTCTATGTTTCATCACGATCCGGTGACCGACTAACAAGAAAGAAGAATGTGAAATTTATTTCAGGCACGAGGTCATCAGATCCAGTGATAGAAGTGGATGGCAAAAAATCTTATCAAACAATAGAAGGATTTGGGGCAACCTTTAACGAAGCAGGAATGATTTGCCTAAATTCTCTGCCACCTAAGGATCTAAACAAAGCCTTGAGATCCTTATTTGACTCTATCGCAGGAGCAGGATTTACATTAATGAAATCTCCGATTGCTGCATGCGATTTTGCCTCGGCGGGCCCGTGGTATTCTTACAATGAAACGGCTGATGACACTTTAATGATGCATTTCAATATCAAAAGAGACTTAGGTCCCAATGGACTTATAACCTATATTAAAAAAGCTTCACAGTTTGGAAAATTTAAGATCGAATCCCCGATGGACTTTGCACCCGATTGGATGTACTATAGTCTGAAACCAGGCGAAAAACATGTCAAGCCAAAATACTATTTGGCTTTGGCCAGGTATTATTCCCACTACCTTCGATCGTACTTAGAAAACGGTGTGCGCATTGATTATCTCAACTTGTTTAATGAAGCCGACAACACGTGGTACTCAAATGTCAGCTACAAAGAAATCGGGGAGATGATAAAAAACTTTGTCGTGCCTCAACTAAAAGCAGACGGTTCATCTGTAAAAATTCAGTTTGGTGAAACTGCAGATCGTCCTGAAGCAATTCAAAAATTTCCAGCTGTGCTGGATGATGCTGAATTGATAAAAGACATTCACTCACTGACTATTCACGGATATGATTGGGATAAATTTTCAACTCTTACGGATCTGCACAGCAGATATCCCGGTCTACCAATCTGGCAAACTGAAGTATGTTACGCCATGCCAAATAATGTTCCTCCTAATGGCCCAGGCAAACTTCCGGTGTATGAATTTAGTGATGGTGAATTTTGGGGAAACATGATCATAAATGATCTGAAGAACTGGGCATCTGCGTGGATTTATTGGAATATGATACTGGATGAAAAGGGTGGCCCCTGGCTGGTTTCGCCGGAGCATGGAGACCCTGACAATAACAAGCAACACCCGGTGTTGATCATTAACAGGACTATCAAAAAAATTTCCTATACAGGCTTATATTATTACCTTACTCACTTTAGTCGATTCGTAAGGCCTGGGGCAAGCAGGATTGAAACGCGGGGCGGTTCAGCTCAAATAAATTTTGTGGGGTTTAAAAATCCGGATAAGAGTGTAGTGCTTAATATCATCAACAACGGTGATGAAATGAACTGTAAAATAACCTGGGGCAATAAAATGATAATTCAACCCCTGCAAGCGCATTCGATAACTACACTGAGATGGAACGGGTCGCTCAATGACCGTTAACGATTGTCTTAATGATTTATCTATAGGAAAAAAAATAAGAACCAAACAATGAAAGATAAAGTATTCTTCAACCTGATGTTGATCCTTTTGTGCTTCGTATCCGGGTCATCGATAGGGCAAAGTCTCACAAATAATAAAGATTTAGTCAAGATGGGCGCCAGCCAAATCAATATCACACCTGACCAACCCGTACTGATGAGTGGATATGACGCAAGGAAAACGCCCTCAACCGGTGTTCATGATTCGCTTTTTGCATCCGCTCTGTTTTTTTCTGATGATCAAAATAAAGCGCTGCTCATATCAGCGGACCTGATTGGCTTCCGGACTTCATTTGCTGATAGCATAAAAAAAATGATCTCACTAAAAACAGGAATTTCCTCTGACAATATCATGATTGTTGCGGTGCACAACCATGGTGGTCCTGCCATCCATACCTATGAAGATAAATTGCCGCAGGCCAATGAAGATTATATTAAGAATCTCGAAGAAAAATTTGTCACGCTTGCAACAAATGCGATGAAGGATCCTGTGCCATTTCGCATGGGGATCGGGAAAGGAGTTTGTAAACTCAATATTAATCGTCGTGCCGTATTTGCCGATGGCGGCGTCTGGCTTGGTCGAAACCTGGATGGCCCGTGTGATCATGAATTGGACGTTGTAAAATTTGATGACGAGCAAAATAATTTAATAGCTGTTTTGCTAAACTGGCCCTGTCATGGAACTGCAAGCGGCCAGGGTAACTATCAGCTAACTGGAGATTGGCCAGCGTCGGCTGCACGCCACTTTAAGAAACTGGCGGGAAAAAATATCGTGGTAACGGTAACAGCAGGAGCCTCGGCAGATATCAATCCCATTTACGGCCCCGGAAATGATTTTAATGAAGTTGAAGCAGTGGGCTATCATGCTGGCAACGAAGCCTGGAAGGCTATCGCGCAAACAAAAACGTCTTCAGTCAAATCATTGAAGTTTATCAAATCGAACCTGAATTTTCCCGGCAAAAAACCAGGGAAAGACCAATTTCCGCCATCCTCATATGAAGCGGGACCGGATGTTGAGATCAGGCTTACTGGTTTGAAAGTTGGTGACGTAGTTCTATGTGGAATATCAGGAGAACTAATGACTGAAATGGGAATGGAAATAAAAAAGCGATCTCCATATCCCTCGACAATCATCATAACCCATTGCAATGGTTCCAGCGGTTATATCTGCACGGATAAAGCCTTTACCGAAGGCGGATATGAAGTAAAGGTCAGTCATCTCATGCCGGGAATTGAAAAACCACTGGTCCAAAAATGCCTGGAGATGATTCATTCATTTTAATCGCGCACTTAATGAAAACCATTTTGTAATCCAGGCTGATGTTGGAAAGGGGTTCGGTTGACCATTTTTAATCCTTCTGACACAATCCAGAGCTAAAATTTCCATGCGAAGGGATCGCATGTCCAAAAAAATCTGTTTTGCCTATATCAATGGAAAACATTTTACGGATATCAATTCCTCTGTTTCGCAGGATGTTGTTGCAAAGCGAGAGTAGAGTGGAATTTGTTTTTAACAAATACGGATCAGCAATGTTGATATGAGACGGTATAGAAACCAATTTCCGTGTAAACGAAGTGCCGGTAAGTTTTCCTTTCTCTTGCTCATATCCTGTTGAATTTGCCCATTGTGCCAGGTCAGTAAAACCATTTTGCGCGAAGCCGCCATTCTTCTTTATCCACACATTTCCCAAAAAAAGATCGCTTGAGCTGCTGTCAATACCGTTAAAAATATCCGAAGTGTCGGCCGAAACAAAAACATTGTTGAAAAAGGAAAATTTTTTATGATGGCTTTGATCAGAAAACCCAAATGCATACTTTTTGTCATTGTAAAAAAAATTATTGTAGGCATAGAAGTCAGTAAAAATGGAATCGCTATTCCATCCGTTCCAGATAAGCATGGCCGAGGCCTGGTCAGTTACAAAGCCGTCATTGATACTTATACAATATCGAACCGTATTGTTGTACCATTTGTCAGCGCCATTGTACTCGAATATGCCATAACCACTCCCCCAATTCTCAAACGATAAACAGTATTGAATGATGGAATTGGTTACACCACCGTCAAGATCAAAGCCACCACCATCTGCAGCGCCTCTTGCTGTTTTGTTACGAAAGGCAATACAATGTTGAATCGTGACAGAGTCTGCCTCATATGCCCAAATGCCAACGGGACCATTGCCGATTCGCGGCATATCCCATCCATTATTGGTAGCCGTGCAATATTCAATCAAAACATTTTTGCAATTGCCAACAAGAATCCCATTGCCGCTGTGATTATCCAGGTTGGTTGGATCCCCGGGATTATTATCTGCGCGGCAATGAAAAATGCGAATGTTGTTTGAGATCCTTTTTTTATAATCACCCTCGACCAGGATTCCCGCAAGACCGTTGTCATGTGCCACTACTCCATTCACTTCCGCTGCTTCGCAATTATAAAATATTGCGCCGGCTTTTTGAAACCCTGACACATCGAGATTTTTGATCCCGAAATTCTTACAATTGACCACTTTCAATCCGTCCGTTGTATTACCGTGCTTGCGACCAGAACCTAGGAGAGAAAGATTAACAATTTGAAAATAATTTGAAATGGTTATCACAAATGCCTCTCTATTCCCACCGTTGATCCTGGATCTCCCTTTTCCATACGATGTGAAAAAAATATTGTGTTCTTTGATCCCGTGAATATTGCTAAGCGAAACATTTCCTGAGATTGTATCTCCTGCACGAAAGAAAACGGTATCACCCGGTCCCAGGGCAAGTTCTGATAGCTTTTGAAATGATGTAAAAGGTTGCTGCCTGGTTCCATTGCCTTCCCCTTGCCCATTACTGAAATAATATTTGTGTTGAGAGTAGGCACTGCCAATCAAAAAAAGAAAACTCAAGAGGGATAAAAAAGAATATTTCATCTTTCAATTTAATGAAGTGTTTGAAAACAGGTAACAATTAATTCATCCTATACTTACAAATTCTTAACGCTAGCGTAACAAATGGGTTAAAACTGTTGATAAATTTTGTAAAACTTCCACCCATGCAAAAACGTTGTGTAGATGTTACAGTACTCTCTGACCTCCATCTTGGCACGTATGGCTGCCGGGCAAAAGAAATTGTTACCTACTTAAAGAGCATCAGTCCACAAATATTAATTCTGAATGGCGACATCATTGATATCTGGCAATTC
>VBAQ01000348.1 GCA_005883765.1 Bacteroidota bacterium | reverse complement strand
CCGACGTTTACAGTCGGGGGATGATGACGAAAGAAATGACAAAGTCATTGCCTATTAGTAAGCGGATGGTGTACAACAGCTATCTGAAAGTAATTGCTAAAGATGGAAGTGCGGGAATAGACAAACAGAGCATTGATATGTTCAATGAAAACTTGTCGAAGAACCTGTACAAAATCTGGAATCGCATGACATCAGGTAGTTATTTTCCGCCACCGGTACGAACGGTATTTATTCCCAAGAAGCAAGGCGGTAAGAGACCATTAGGAATACCGACAGTCAGCGACCGCATTGCGCAAGGTGTTGTAAAAGATTACTTAGAACCAGCATTGGAAACAATTTTTCATTCAAGTTCTTTTGGATACAGACCAGGCAGGAGTGCGCATGATGCACTACAGCAATGCCAGAGTAATTGTATCCAATACGCATGGGTGATTGATGTGGACATAAAAGGGTTCTTTGACAACATCAGTCATGAACTGATGATGCAGCTATTGCAACAGCATACACAAGAGAAGTGGGTGTTGTTGTATACAGAACGCTGGTTGAAAGCAGGTGTTGAACAGGAAGATGGAAGTATAACCGCAAGAACAAAAGGCACACCGCAAGGTGGAGTAGCCAGTCCGCTGTTTGCAAACATCTATCTGCACCATGCATTTGACAAATGGATGGATGAAGTAAATCCGCAAAATCCTTTTGAGAGATATGCGGATGATATAGTCATTCACTGTCGAAGCAAAGAAGAAGCTGAACAGTTGCTATCACAGTTAAAAATGAGAATGCAGGAGTTTGAATTGACACTGCATCCGGAGAAAACAAAGATTGTGTACTGCAAAAACTATCAGCGAACAGGAACTCACGAACATGAGAGCTTCACGTTTTTGAGTTATGATTTTCAACCTCGCAGAAAAAGAGACAGCTTTGGTCGCAACAAGACCTACATTGTTTTTGCAGGAGCAATAAGCAAAAAGGCTAAGTTGAGTATCAGAGAAAAGATAAGAGCGATACTGATACCAAGATGGAGTGAACAAACCTTAGAGAAGTTTGCAGAAATACTCAACCCAAAGTTGCGTGGCTGGATCAATTATTACACTACGATGTACAAACATGAAACATTGCAGTTGTTCTTTTATGTGAACGAGAAAATTAAAAAGTGGATTATGAACAAATACAAGCTAAGAAGTAAGAAACAGACCTTAGCAAAGTATCAGTCCATCCAAGCAGGGCAACCAACATTGTTTTATCACTGGCAATTGGGAATAAAAGCATGATGGATAACAAGAGCCGTATGATGGGAGACTGTCAAGTACGGTTCTGTGAGCGGCTTAAGCTGAAATGCTTTTGCCTACTCGACTCTCCTCCAATGACCAATGAATCACCAATGGAAAATCAAGAAGGACTCGTCGGCTGACGTATCGGGGCTGAAGTGAGTTGCCGGGTCTGACATCGAAGACCCTGAATCTTTTCTCATTGCTCTTACCGACAAATCATTTAGCTCAAATAAGAGTAGTAAGACACGATAGCAGCTTCAGTGAAAGCCGGCGATCAATTTGGCTTTGGCAGGTTGCGAAAAGTTAAGGGTAAATCCGAAAGGTGCTATTACTTAAGCTGTCATTTTGGCCCCGAAGAACCCGTGTTACTTTCTTTGTTTTGAAAGGTAACTATATACGAGTTAGACCATGCAGAGGTTAAATATTTTTGATTTTATTCCAATCAATTTTTGCAACCCAAATATTTTCGGTTTGTGAAAACTCAATAATGCCAGTTGCTTCTAATCCTTCATTATCATTTAGGATAACTTCTAAACCGTCTTGCAGTTGAATATGCATTCTTTTAATATCAGCCAACGCACCATTAGTACTTAGCCTCAATCTTCCATCTGTATCAGCATTATTAAAGTCTACAGATATTTTTGGAATGCTCATTTCTTTTTAGCTGCTTTCTTTTTTGGTGCAGGCTTAGGATTTCCCTTAACGGACGCTTTAATGATATTGTAGAACATCTCTGAGGCTTTCTTAGCCGATTTTTTCTTTGGTTTTGGCATAGAACGAATTTACTAATTTTACAAGAGGAAACCTTTGCGCAAATTCCCCTAATGGGAGAGAATACTATGCAAAGTCCATCGCACATACATTGATGCGATTATTTCCGGGCTTTAGCTCTTCGGGTTTGTCCCAACTGGTATATAGTTACCCTTTGAAACAAAGAAAGTAACCAAAGAAAATTCAAGACAAAAGCAAATGCTCCGCTGCTTTTGTCGGGCTCACGCACAAGTTATAGAACTCCTCGTCCGATCTTTAGGATGAATAGTTACCTTCTTCTCAAAAGTTCGCTCACTCCCATTTCGAAAGAGGCGTCGAAGGCTAGGGCTGAAGTGCGTAGATATTGCAGGCGCTGTCCCGACGCGCGGCTGTCGTTTTAATGGAAGTATTTTCATTCGCGCGGTCGGGAAGGCGCTGGAAGATTTCCCCTTTCACTGTTTCTGATAAGAGGTGCGGCGTTTCAGTCGGAGACACCCACTCGGCATCGGGTGTTCAGCAGAAACGACTCATTCCCTCTTGCACGATGTTCCACCGCAAGTTCGATTGGGT
>VBAQ01000333.1 GCA_005883765.1 Bacteroidota bacterium | reverse complement strand
AATATTTATCGCGGCGTGCAATTTGAAGATGAAATGGTGGCACTATTCAATCATTGCATTTATGATCTGGATTCCAAAGCGCCGTCAATAGACACTCCCTTGCATGGATTTCTTCCCTTCAAACACATTGATCATTTGCATCCGGATGCTGCTATTGCTATAGCCGCTGCAAAAGATGGAAAAAAAATTACGCATGTCTTATTTAGTGGAACGATAGGCTGGATTGATTGGCAACGACCTGGGTTCGATTTAGGATTAAAACTAAAAAAATGCCTGGATGAAAATCCTGGCATCCGTGGCATCATGCTCGGCTCACATGGTTTGTTCACCTGGGGAGATACAGCATATGAGAGTTACATGAATACACTGGAAGTGATCGAACGTTGTGCTCAATATTTGGAGGATAATTATGGGAAAAATCGACCGGTATTCGGTGGCGAGAAAATTAAAGCAGTGCCCAAACAAGATAGATTACAAAAAGCATCACGACTTGCTCCAATATTAAGAGGTCTTTGCTCGGGCAGTGATCTTTCGCAGAATCACCCTTTGAGCAGCAAGGGGGCCATTGGTCACTTCACGGATGATGAACGGGTACTGCAGTACATTAACTCAAATGACCTCGACAGACTGGCTCCAATGGGAACGAGTTGCCCGGATCATTTTCTCCGTACAAAAATTTCCCCCTTAGTGCTAAAACTGACGCCCGACGAAGATTTAAATAATACAACTAACATAAAAGAAAAATTAAAGCCACAGTTTGAAGGCTATAGGAAAGTGCATGCTGACTATTATGCCACGCATAAACATCCGGATAGCCCCGCCATGCGCGATCCAAATCCTGTTGTGATTCTGTATCCCGGTGTGGGCATGTTCACTTTTGCAAAAGACAAACAAACAGCAAGAGTAGCTGCGGAGTTTTATGTCAATGCGATCAACGTAATGCGTGGAGCTGAAGCTGTGAGTGAATATACTTCTTTGCCGAGGCAGGAAGCATTCGACATCGAGTATTGGTTATTAGAAGAAGCCAAGCTGCAACGAATGCCAAAACCAAAAGCGCTGAACGGAAGAATCGCTTTAATAACTGGCAGCGCCGGTGGAATTGGTAAGGCTATTGCAAAAAAGTTTGCACACGAAGGAGCTTCTGTTGTATTAAATGATATCAACCTGGAGAGATTGAACGGCGCCGTACAAGAATTTGAAAAAGATCTTGGCAAAGATGTGGTTGCTTCCACGCTCCTCGATGTTACCAACGAAGCATCTGTAGAAAAAGCTTTTGATGATGCAGCCCTGGCATTTGGCGGGGTTGATATCGTCATAAACAATGCTGGTATCAGCATCTCGAAACCAATCACTGAACACAGTAGCGACGATTGGGATAACCTGTATGATATTTTAGTGAAAGGCCAATTCCTTGTCTCAAAAAAGGGAATTGAGATCATGCGTCAACAAAATTTTGGTGGCGACATTGTAAATGTTGTTTCAAAGAACTCAATCGTTGCGGGGCCAAACAACGCGGGCTACGGAAGTGCGAAAGCAGCCCAGGCACATCTTACCCGTCTGCTCGCTGCTGAGCTGGGTCCCGATAAAATTAGAGTGAATACCGTGAATCCCGATGCGGTGATCTCAGATAGTAATATTTGGAGCGGAGGCTGGGCAGAGGGAAGGGCGAAGGCCTATGGTATTAGCATTGACGAATTACCAGCTTATTATGCAAAACGAACTTTGTTAAACGAAACCATTTTACCGGAAGATATTGCTAATGCCTGCTTCCTCTTTGTCGGAGGTCTGCTTAATAAGTCCACCGGCAATACGATCAATGTAGATGGCGGAGTGGCGGCGGCGTTTTTGAGGTAATGCCCCCTGTCCCGTCCTGAGCTCTTAGTCGAAGGAAAGGTGGAACTTAGTTCGAGGAAGTGTTTTTCTAGTTTTGCAGTCAGATTTAAACATGGAATCCATGGAACGAATTGCTTTCAAGATGAAATTATTTAATGACTGTGAGGCAGAGTATAAAAAACGGCATGATGCTATTTGGCCGGAATTAAAAAGTTTGTTGAAGGAGACCGGAGTAGAGGATTATTCTATTTTTTTTGACAAAGACACACATATTCTATTTGGAGTATTGAAAATTAAAGATGTGTTCAAGCTTGATGAGCTTCCTCAGCATCCCGTGATGAGAAAATGGTGGGACTCTCTCACGGACATCATGGAAACCAACGACGATAGTTCTCCAAAATCAATTCCTTTGAAAGAAATATTTTATCTAAAGTAATTTTATAAAACTCAACTTAAAGAGGTTCGGTCTTCTATGCGACTTGAAAAGTATCAAATTGACAAGCACAATCAATCACTTCTTGCTGATCATAAAAGAAAATTTGAATTTGCCGCAATAGGCATCGAGAATGTCGAATCGGTTATTCAGAAATTGATTGATTTCAACGTTGCGATTCCTTCGTGGGCCCTGGGGACTGGGGGCACAAGGTTCGGAAGATTTTCCGG
>VBAQ01000122.1 GCA_005883765.1 Bacteroidota bacterium | reverse complement strand
TGAATTTTTTTGTGCAAACATTAAGCTCAGTAGCCCGGTTCCTGTGCCGACATCCAAAACGTTTTTCACCTTTAGCTTTTCGCGTTTCACTTCGTCAGCAACCCAGCCACCAAACAAGCACGCATCGGTTGTCACTTTCATCGCACAGCGCTCCTGGTGAATAATGAATTGTTTGAATTGGAAGTAACTGTTTGACACGAATTACACAAATTGGTACGAATTTATGGAACTTACGATTAGTGTAATTAGTGTTTCGCTCTCGCCGAAACTGTGACTGAGAGATCAGCAAAATCTTTTTCAAGATATTTATAATAGGCAGTCATCGCAATCATCGCAGCATTATCAGTGCAATATTCAAATGCCGGAATAAAAGTATTCCAGTGATTTTTCTTCCCTAATTCCTCAAAGGCCTTCCTTAAGGCACTGTTTGCCGAAACCCCTCCTGCAATGCAAACATCTTTGATCCCGGTTTCGATGGCGGCTTTTTTTAGTTTGTTCAATAAGATGGTGATGATCCGTTGCTGGATGGATGCGCAGAGGTCGGCAAAATTCTCCTCAATGAATGTCTTTTGTTCTTCTACGGTCGCGATATTTTCTTCTTTATACACATGACTCTTCCCGGCATTCTGTAAGAAATAAAGAATAGAAGTCTTCAGACCGCTGAAGCTGAAATTCAATCCGGGGATCTGTGGCTCGGGGAATTGAAATCTTTTTGGATTTCCCCGTTGCGCATAACTGTCAATTAATGGTCCGCCAGGATAGGGGAGACCCAAAAGTTTTGCGGATTTGTCAAAAGCTTCTCCAGCGGCATCATCAATGGTTTCGCCGATCACTTTCATTTTGGTAGGTGATTCGCACGAAACAATTTGAGTGTGACCGCCACTTACCGTCAAACACAAAAAAGGAAAATTTGGTCTTGGATCATCAATCAGATTTGCCAAAACGTGCGCCTGCATATGATGAACAGCAATCAATGGTTTACCCAGCGCCAGTGCCAATGATTTTGCAAATTGACTTCCCACTAACAAAGAACCGATCAATCCGGGAGATTGTGTGAACGCAAATGCGTCGATAGTCGATAGCTGGCATTTGGCGGTTGACAATGCTGCATCAACAACCGGGACTATATTTTGAATGTGAGCCCGGCTTGCCAGCTCAGGTACCACTCCGCCATATTGTTCATGTACTTTCTGGTTAGCAATAACGTTCGATAATATTTTTCCATGTCTGCAAATCGCTGCAGAGGTTTCATCGCAGGAAGATTCTATGGCGAGAATCGAGGTCATATCGGTCAAATGAGTCAAATAAGTCAGATGCGCGTGCAAATTAGTTCACTACTTTGACTATTTGACCAATATGACTTTTTTGACTACTTACTCCGTATCGCTACCACCGGGTCCATTCTCGCTGCCTGGGAAGCAGGAATGATTCCGGCTAAGACTCCAACAATAAATGAGATAGAAAATGCCATGACAAGATTCGCAGTAGATATAAAAACAGGAAAGTGAAAAACGCCCGTCAATACTTTAGTGAGAATGAATACTAGAAGCAATCCCATCAATCCGCCTACGATGCAAAGAAAGGCGGACTCCAATAAAAATTCTGCAAGGATCACTCTCTTTTTTGCGCCGATCGCTTTCTTTATGCCGATTTGGTTTGTGCGCTCTCGCACTGTTACGAACATAATATTCGCTACACCGAACATTCCAACGATCAGGGAAATGCCCGCAATAATCCAGCCCCCGATGTTCAATGGAACAAATATTTTACTTACAGCTTCACTGAAATCATTGATATCGTTCAAAGCGAAATTATCATCTTCTCTTGGGCTAAGCTTATGAATCGCACGCATGGCGCCGCGCAAGTCATCTTTTAACGCAACACTTCGCAGATTATCTTTTCCCTGTACGAGAATCACCGGGCTTGAGTTGCGTGACCACATAATGTTGCGGGCAAATTTATACGGCATGATTATGCTTTGGTCAAATTGCCAGCCGCCTATCATGCTTTTGCCTTGTTTTTTTATTACGCCAATTACTTGCACTTTTTTACCCCGCACCTGCAGCAGCTTTCCGATGGCGACCTCAGGCGATAAAAATAATTTTTCCGCCACTTCATTTCCGATGATGATCACGGCACTTCCATGATCAAATTCTGATTCGGTTATGAACCGGCCATAGGCGATATCTACGGGCTGAATATTCTGAAACTCTTCACTGTTGCCAAAAAGGTTTACACCCGAACTTGTACTCGACGTTGTCGTTTGCATTTATGTTAAACGCCACGTATTTGGCGCTCGGTGTTCTTTCTTTTATCTGTTTTATCTCGTCGTATTTTGGTTCCGGACGCTTTACATACCTCCACCATGGGTATTCGGGTCCGTTACCGGCGCTGTAATCCCATTTGTCAATATAAATCGTGTTCGTGCCAAGGCTTTTGATCTCATTTTGGATATTATGTTCCAGGCTATTCACCGTTGCCAGCACACCAATAATGCAGAATATTCCGATAGTAATTCCGAATAGAGAAAGAAATGTGCGGAGCTTATTTTTCCAAAGCTCCTGCATCGCCATTTTAAAACTGTTTCCTATGATTTCAATGGTTCGGCGCATCCCGGTAACCCCGATAGCTGGGGATCGAGGGCAAAATTACATGATGGAGGTTGGGCGGCGAAAGATTTTATTTTAACGGTTACTGGCTCTTGTTGCTCCGTTGTAGATTACCGGCTACCATTCTGTCATCCATTCATCCGACACTTGTTTCGCCTTTTCGTAATTATCGGCGACAATAATTAGGTGGTTTGAATGGTCGCT
The DNA here is from genome assembly GCA_005883765.1 of Bacteroidota bacterium. GTDB lineage: Bacteria > Bacteroidota > Bacteroidia > Chitinophagales > Chitinophagaceae > VBAU01. The sequence goes on along the minus strand of VBAQ01000122.1, from coordinate 17,589 downwards.
GTACTGCGTCAGAATATTAACTCCCGCATCTGCCAGTCTTCTGCAAAACATTCCAAGTTGTCCCGGAACATCTTGCCTGAGTTTTTGAATAACTACGTTATTGATCCTTGAGACGTTAATCCCAGCTTGTAGTAAAGCTTCCTTTGCTCTTTCTGGTTCTTCAACCAGGAAATGAGCAATAGAATGATCTCCCTTTTCAAAAACCCCTCCGCCTTCAAGACTGATCTTGTTTTTTCCCAATGTTTCGCCCAATAGGGCCAATGAACCAATCTTGTTTTCTAAAATAATTTCCAAATCTTTCATGAATATGTTTTATTGATGAACAACTTTACTGTCATTTGGAGCTTCTGCCCTTTCTTTCATCCCATAATCTCTTATCACACTTGCAACTCTTAACCTGTAATCATTAAATATTGAACGCCTGCCTTCTCTTTGTGCCATTCGATGCAATTCAACATTCCGCCATTGAGTTATACTTGCTTCATCTTTCCAGAATGATAAGGACAAGATCTTTCCTGGGTCTGTTACACTTTGAAATCGCTCAATTGAAATAAAGCCCTCAATTTTATCCAATTCAGGCTTTAATCTTGCCGCCATATCAAGGTAGTCATTCAATTTTCCCTCTGCAGGAGATACTTCAAATATTACTGCGATCATCTTATCCGTTTTAGTTGTACAAAATAAAGATAAGATTTACATTTACATTTCATTTAAAAATGAAATATGGATGTACAGGAAAAATTCATTTTAGTTTCCGGTTTGATTTGTGAACCGACGAGAGCCAAAATGTTATGGAATTTGCTCGATGGAAGAGCATATACTGCGAGTGAATTGTCAAGTATTGCGGATATTTCCGCTACTTCTGCAAGCAATCATCTTGCAAGGTTGCTTGAAGCGGATATAGTTAAAGTGGAGATACAGGGAAGACATCGATACTATTCGTTTTCCAATCCAGAAGTTGCTTATGTCGTCGAAGCGTTGGCAAACCTTGTGAATAGCGATTCAGGTAATAAAGACAAAAAAGAAATTGCTTTGAATGGTATTAAATTTTGCAGAACCTGTTATGATCATTTAGCCGGTTATGTCGGAGTGAAAGTAGTAGAAGCGTTGGAACAAAAAGGATATATTAAAAAATCGGGAACACTTTATACAGTAACGACAAAAGGGTGGAATTGGTTTTCTGGATTGGATATAAACAAAAATGACCTCGAAAATAAACGCCGTCCTTTGACACGGCAATGTCTTGACTGGAGTGAACGTCGTCCGCATTTAGCTGGCCAGCTCGGAGCAACGCTTCTGGAAAAGATGCTTCAAAGAAAATGGTTTAGGAAAGTTCAGTTTTCAAGGGAGCTATTAGTTACACCAACCGGTCGCAAAGAATTAAATGAGCTGTTGGGGATTAGTATTTAGAAAGAATACAACCAATCTATCCAAAAAGACGCTGATCAACGTAGGACAGACCATTTCATTTTTCCAATATCTCTACTTCGTCAGGGATCACCAGCATCAGTTCGCATCCTTTATCAGTTCTTACAGCATGTTTAAATCCGGAAGGAGTGTAGAGGTAATCACCTTCCTGCAATACTGTTTCCTCTACAAAGCAACTTCCCTTTATCACAAAAATTTCTTCGCCGCCGGGATGATTGTGATAAGGATACCTGGCCCCGGGCTCAAATTTCAACAGTATGCTTGGTGGTCTTTGTTGTTGCTCATCGTAACGAAGGACTTTTACATATATACCAGTCGTATCAATACCCTCTTCGTTTAACGGGACCCAATCTATTTCGGTTGTCTTTGTTATAAAATTCGTGATAGCCGTTTTCATGTTTATATTATTTTAGTTTGATTGAAAATTCTTTTGGCAGGTTTTAGATGAGTTGCTACACCTATCCTATTCCATGCATTTATGGTGACGATAATCATAATAAGCTGTGAAGTTTTTTCTTCGCCAAACAAAGCGATCGCCTTTTCATATACTCCATCACTTAGGCCATGTTGATGGATCAAGGTAATTTCTTCGGTCATCTGCAGCACCAAGCTTTCTTCTTCGGAAAAAATATCTCCCGCTTCACGCCAGGCACTTACCAGGAAAATCCTTTGCTCTGACTCGCCCAGCCTCCTGGCATCCTTTGAATGAGCATCCACGCAATAGGCACAGCCGTTTATTTGCGAAGCCCGGATCTTAATAAATTCTTTGAGTGATTTGTCGATTGAAGACTCTTTTACAAATTGGTCCAGGGCATCCATGGCCTCATAGGCAGCTGGCTGCACCTCGTTAAAATCAATTCTTTTGTTCATAGTTTTTAAATTTTATTGATGAAGCAAAAATAGAATGGCCTAACACTGCAAAGAATAGAGAATCCTGGGAAAAGCATGTAAGATTAATCCGGTAACAGAAGCCGGCATTTAGGTAATATACATGCAGCTCTTTGTACAGAAATATTACAGGTGTAATTCCTAAATAGAATATTTTTCCCTGTAGGTTTTGGGAGACTGGTTGGTATGCCGTTTAAAAAAATTTGAAAAATAAAAAGGATCATTAAATCCCAATTCGTAAGCGACTTCCTTCACGGACAGTTTTTCATACATAAATAATCGTTTTGCTTCTGACGCTGTTAGTCCATGCATCACCATTTGCGCCGTTCTTCCCGTGTGCAATTTTGAGAGGTCATTCAATTTCGATTCGGTCGTTCCTAATTGCGCAGCAATTTGTCGCACGGTGAGGTTATTTTTAAAATTGGCTGTTACCGACTCAAGAAATTTTAAAAAGAGTGCATCGGGTTTCCAGATCTCACCGCCTTGGTTTATTTTGGAGCGATTGATGGCTACCAGTATCAATTCAATCCTGCTGTGCACCGAGATGAGATATTGATATGGTTTTTCCAGCAGTTCTTTTTCAATTTCCTTTAATTCCAATCCAACCAGGTTGACTTTGCCAAGAGAAATGACTTCATTCATTGCAAAATGACAAAACAAACTATTATGAAAGATCAATTCAATATCCTTATCATCTTTGCAAAAAAAGTCGTAGGTAAATTCAAGAACAAAGCCCCTGGCGACTTTGGTTTTTTTTAAATAATGAATTTGCCCGGAAGTAATGGTAATAACAGAATTTGCGGTTAATTTAAATTCATTCTCATCAACCACTATTGTAACTGATCCTGACGAGCACCAAACCAATACATATTTTCTGATGCGTCTTGGTTTTTGCAAATCAATTGCCTTTTCAAGAGTTTTTATGTCAATCATTTTTATACTGATGGTGTCTCATTATTTATTTCCAGGGAAAGTTCAGGATTTAAGCTCTCAAAGTTATTGATGTTAGTTATTTGAAGTTTTTGAAATTCCATGGGTTAGGCGCATAACGCTTTTCAAAAAAAATCACCAGGCAATCTTTCTGTCGCCTGGTGATAGAAAATGTCTATTCATCGATTAAGAACGACTGCCCCTGGTTTTTCTTCCTCTTCCTGAGCCGCCTCTCCTTCCTCCCGAAGAACGTTCATTGGGAGGGGGAACTTTTGCCCCTTCCTTTCTTGCTTCGGATAAACCAATAGCTATTGCCTGCCTTGGATTGGTAACTTTCTTACCGCTTCTGCCACTTCGCAGTTCGCCTCTTTTCATTTCATGCATTTTTCCTTCTACTTCGTCCTGTGATTTTTTTGAATATCTGGCCATAAAATAAAATTTTAATGATGAATTTATTATCCTGCTTCAAAATGCTTGCCGGTTACTGTCAAATGAGCCAAAGAAGTCATCCCGGTAATGTCTCAGTTTCAGCGTTTCTGTGCTTCAGTGGCATTTATATTTGCCACAGAGACTCTGAAACACAGAAGTGTAGCATTCCAAGTGAGAATGAAAAATTCAAACTGAGACAGCGCCGTCATCCCGATGGCTATCGGGAGGTCGCATTCATTCCTTACCTTTGCCGACTTAAAAAAAACAGATCATTAATTTTAGAACGGCCATTTGACCCTTGACTCATCTGACCCCATTTGACCAATTTGACAATGAAATATCAATCTGAAATAGAACGACGGAGGACATTTGCGATTATCTCTCACCCCGATGCGGGGAAAACGACTTTGACGGAGAAATTGCTTTTATTCGGCGGAGCCATTCAAACAGCAGGAGCAGTAAAAAGCAATAAGATAAAAAAATATGCCACCAGCGATTTCATGGAAATTGAAAGACAACGTGGAATTTCCGTAGCGACGTCGGTAATGACCTTTGAGTACAAGGGAACTTTGATCAACTTGCTGGACACACCGGGGCACAAGGATTTTGCCGAAGACACATATCGCACCCTCACTGCCGTAGACAGCGTTATCCTGGTGATTGATAGTGTAAATGGAGTTGAGGAACAGACAAGGCGATTGATGGAAGTCTGCAGAATGAGGGATACGCCGGTGATCGTTTTCATCAACAAACTGGATCGCGACGGAAAGAATCGGTTTGATCTCCTGGAAGAAATCGAAAAAGAACTAAAGATATCATTGCACCCGATGACCTGGCCGATCAACAGCGGTAAAGAATTTAAGGGCGTGTACGATCTGTTTGATAAGGACCTTTTGCTTTTTACGCCGAATACCAAAGCAAGCGAAGAGGACGCACTGCGCATCAGCGATCTCCGTACACCTTTGCTTGATGAAAAAATTGGAGAAAAAGATGCAGCCATTCTTCGCGAAGATATAGAGTTGGTAGAAGGCGTGCATGGCGAGCTAAATGTAAATGATTATCTGGCAGGCAAAGTGGCTCCTTTATTTTTTGGAAGTGCCATTAATAATTTTGGAGTGAAGGAATTGCTGGAAACTTTTATTCGCATTGCTCCTTCGCCTCAGTGTCGCCCCACTTCTGAAAGAGAAGTTTGCCCGGGTGATGAAAAACTGAGTGGATTTGTTTTTAAGATCCACGCTAATCTTGATCCCAAGCATCGCGACAGGATTGCCTTTATGAGAGTCTGCAGCGGCAAATTTGAACGCAATAAATATTATCATCATGTTCGCCTGGACAAGGAGATCCGTTTCAGCAATCCATACAGTTTCCTCGCACGGCAGAAAGATATTATTTCGGAAGCATATCCCGGAGACGTGGTGGGATTGTTTGATACCGGCAATTTTAAGATCGGGGATACACTTACCGAAGGGGATCGCTTTTATTTCACGGGAATTCCGTCTTTCTCGCCTGAGATTTTTAAAGAGGTGGTGAACAAAGACCCGATGAAAACAAAACAACTTGAAAAAGGCTTGTTGCAATTGACCGATGAGGGTGTTGCTCAACTGTTCACCCAATTTGGAGGTAATAAGAAAATTATTGGTTGCGTGGGTGAATTGCAGTTCGAAGTGATCCAGTACCGTTTGCTCCATGAATACGGCGCATCGCTTCAATTTAATACTTTGCCATTTTACAAAGCATGCTGGATCACCAGCAGCGATCCGCAAAAATTACACGAGTTTACCAGGTTCAAATCGGCAAATATAGCCAACGACAAAGACGGTCATTTGGTCTACCTCGCGCAAAGCGAATGGTTTTTAAATACCGAGCGAAACAACAATCCGGAAATCGAATTTCACTTCACAAGCGAGATACATAAGGAAGCAGTTTAGAAAGCTCCAGGAATCAAATTCCAACCAATAGGTCAACGCGAATCCGAACGCTCGAATTTCGAATTTCAGATTTTAGATTTCAGGTTTATTTGGTCCGGATGGCTATCGGGATTGGTTCTTGTGATTTGGAATTTTGTTTGCAGTTCGGCCCCTTGCAATATGTGGAAAGTTGTGCTGCTAAAAACTCAATTGAATACTGTTGCTAAGACTGTAATAGAATTTTTCAATCGGTACGACAGGTGCCGTATCATATAAACTGGTGAATGAAACGGAGAACGCGAGGTGTTTGCCGGCCTTTATATCCCATTGAACATGCGGAGCGATCCGTGGTTTGAAACGATCAGGCCTCGTTTGAAAAAAGATATTGAATGTAACATCATTACTGCTGTTGGGTTTCCAGTCGAACCTGAGATAGGAATTTATCTTCACAAGGTTTCGGAAAACGGGTTTGGTGTTCGACGGAATTTTTGCCGAGTCAACGCCATTGTAATTCCATTTTTCTGTTTCATGCATCAAACCAAGGCCTGCATTAAAATTAAAACGGTTTCCTCTCCAGAAATTGTAGCGGATGTTGGCGCCGGCAAGGGTTCGGTAAACGATTCCCCGTTCGCTGTCCCATTGGTATTGTAAAAAAGGTTCAGGCTGAATTTTATTTTTATAATTATGACGGTATCGCCAATGCACGTATCCCGCGTTAAGAATATCGGCAGGTCCGTTATAGGTGAACCGGTAACTCGCTGCAACAATGAATAATTCTTTATACTGCTGCCACATCACCTCGGCTGTATTGGTTGCATCGTACAGAGTGGTTTTCTGCTTATCAATTTCTAAACCCGTGCTAAAGTTCAAGGCAATCTTTGCCCTTCGGACATAATCAGAGGTATCCGTTTTATCGATATTCAAGATTTGGCCCTTTGATGATAACGCGAATAAGTGAACAAATGGCAGCCAAAGAAAAATTTTCCGTTTCATGAGTGCGCGTCCAGATTGATTGCTGAATGTAATTCTAAAACTCTGCCTAATAAAATCAGCGGCCGTTCCTGCTTTTCCAGTTTATCCTCCTTCCAATTAATATTTTGCAGACAAGATCATCAGTATTTTTCGTGAGACCAAAGCCAGGCCCGATATTGATCTCCCATCTCGGATCAAAGTAAAGATCAACGATAACAAATAGTGCATGACTTTGTTCTGAGAGTTTGGGAATATGGTTCAACATTCCTAAATCGCCATAATACTCTATTCCCAAAGCAAGCTTATGAATGGTAACCGACGCCTTAAGGTTTGGCTCAAAGGCCGGAGTATGAATATTGCTGTCTGATTTTAATGAAATACCAAACGTGGGGTTGAAAGCGAGGTAAAAATTTCCCCATTGTTTATCTATGATCGGCCTCACCTCTATATTCCATGTCTCAGTCGAGTACCGCCGCCGCTGGTAACCAAACTCTGTTGACAAGCTGACACCTACGGGCCAATTCCATTTTTTTGGAGCACTGACACGCGGCCTGATATGTGAGCCAATGACATTATATCCATAAGGGTCCGTGTAATTCGTGAAAAGGTAAAATCCAATTTCAAAATTCTGCGTAATGCCGTGAGTGATCTCTACGGTCTCATGAAGCGAATGATGGGAAGGGATGACTTTCTCCACAATATTTTTTTCACCCTTGAAAGTAAAATTGCTGTGCAGCTCAAATATGGTGTTTCCTTTTGGCATGGTGGGTGAGGCATATACCTGTATCTCATAATTTTCTTGTGCCAACAAGAAATAAGGTAGCAGAAACACCATGATGAGCCCGATAGTTCTCACGTGCAGAAATTGAGTGATATTTCCTAAGTTAACCTCTCATTAACGAACTTCTCAAAGAAAGCGCATAGAAATATTATTTCCAATATATATTTTTGCCCTACGTGAAAAAGACCCTGGCCTTCATATTGTTGTTATCTCACGTCAATTTCGCCATGTTCATTGCACAGGTTGACGAATCAGATGTTTTTGACAGAACTGGTCAACAAAAAGAAGACATAAATAGCCTGGTGCAATATGTTGATGTGATCATTCTGAAACACAATCATCATACAAAAGACAGCGATGATGATAATGCTCGTTATTTTCACGCCGCTAAATTTGACGATTACAGTTTTTCTCAAGCTGGGATCGTAAAAAAAGAATGTTTATTTGCTGAGAAAACAAACTTTCCGCCAGGCATTGAAGAAAAATTAAGTTCGATTTACCTCGACATCCAGGGTCCTCCTCCAAAGGTTTAATTCTCCTTTCCCTGTTCATATTTAATGCTTGCCAAACTGTGCCTTGCATAGTCGATCAAGAATTAAACTGTTTCCCATTTACTTAAGATACCGAAATGAAAAACAAGATACTGAAACCGTCTTGCTTGTTTTTAGTGCTGTTATCGTGTGCGCTCATCAACATTCAGGCACAGGATACGCTGCGGGTTACCATACAGGAGGCGGAAAAGCAATTCCTTCAAAAAAACTTCTTATTGCTTGCTGCAAAATATAGAATAAGTGAAGCTGATGCAGCCATTATACAGGCAAAGCTTTATCCCAATCCAAATTTTTCCATTAACCAGGGAATGTATAACCAGGACACCAGGAAGTGGTTTGATCTTTCGTCAACAGGAGAAACTGCTGTTTCCCTTCAACAGGTGATCATCCTGGCCGGGAAGCGAAATAAGCAAATTGACATTGCAAGGATAAATTCACAGATATCCGTTTACGGGTTTTATGATCTGATCCGAACGCTTCGCTATGAATTGCGCAGTTCGTTTTACAGCTTGTACTTTTTAAGTGAGCCGATTGCCGTTTATGACAGAGAAATAGAATCGCTGAAGACTTTGATTGATGCTTATACCGCCCAATACAACAAAGGCAATATTGCATTTAAAGATCTTGCACGTTTGCAGGCATTACAATTCAGCTTGCAAAATGAACGCCTTGATTTATTAAAACAAGTTGCAGAAAAGCAAACGAACCTGGGCCTGCTCATGGGTGACAGTTTATCACTCCCGATAAAACCTGTGCCCGACTCTGACTTCGTGAACCGTATTGATGTAAGCAGCCTTAATTATTTGGAATTGGTCGATTCAGCGTTGGTGAATCGTTATGATTTGAAAGCGGCAAATGCGCAGGTTCAACTCAATCAAACAAATTTCTCGCTGCAAAGATCATTAAGGGTTCCCGATCTTACTGTTGGGGCAAATTATGACAGGGCAGGAAGTTATGTTCGCAATTTTAATGCTCTCTCGCTTGCTATTGATCTTCCCTTCTGGAATCGTAACCAGGACAATATAAAAATGGTGCAGTCTCAGATTGAAGAAAGCCGGCAACTGCAGTCGCAGGCTGAACTGCAGGTGAGAGCAGATATCAACAAAGCGTATAAACAATTACTCGAGACGGATAAATTATATAGAACTGTTTCATTGCAATTCACTCCGGATTATGAAAAACTTCTTGACGGAATAATAAAGGGTTATCAAAATCACACGATCAGCCTGTTGGAGTTCATTGACTATTACGAAACGTATAAGAATTCAAAATTAGAGTACAACCGTTTGCAAAATAATCGCCTGGATGCTTTGGAGAATCTGAACCTCGCCACGGGCACAAACATTTTAAAATAATTCATTCAAATTATGAAACCATTTTTTTTCTTTTTGTTTTTCATCCAGATTCTATTCGTAGCATCGTGCGGTACAAAAGCGAATAGCCCTGATGATGACGACGCGCAGGGATTTTGTATTCCTGATTCGCTCATGAAAAATATTACGCTTGACACGGTGAGATCGGAATATGTCATGAGTGATCTAAAGCTTTCAGGAAAAATAAGTTTTAATGAAGACAGCGTAGTGAAAGTATTTCCTGTCGTAAGCGGCCATGTTTCCGATGTAAAAGTTTCGCTGGGCGATTATGTTCAGAAGGGGCAACTGCTCGCCACAGTACACAGTTCTGACATGGCCAATTATTTCAATGACTATAAATCCGCCCAATCAGAACTCGCTATTGCCAAGAAGAATATGGAGGTAACTGCCGATATGCGTAATAGCGGTGTCAGCTCCGAAAAGGATTATCTCACGGCGCAGAATGAATACGAAAAAGCCTTGGCCCAATTCAATAAAGTAAATGAAGTGTTGAAGATATATGGAGGAAGCTTACAGGCGAACAATTCAGCCGGTTCGGATTACAGGATAAAAGCTCCTATCAGCGGTTTCATTGTGGAAAAAAATGTAAATACAGGAATGGAATTGCGGGCCGATGATGCAAATAATCTTTTTACAATATCAGATCTGAAACAAGTATGGGCAACGGCAAACGTTTACGAAACAGATATTGCTAAAATTAAACGGGGGAGCGAGGCAGATATAAGCACATTAAGTTATCCAGATAGAAAATTCTCAGGAAAGGTAGAGCGTATTTCAAACATTTTAAATTCTGAAACAAATGTCCTTTCGGTTAAGATCCGTTTGAGTAATCCTGACTATACACTCAAACCCGGCATGTTTGCGAATATTTCGATTCTTTTTCCGGGAACAGAAAAAAAATTGCTGATTCCATCACAGTCTGTGTTGTTCGACGATAACAGGAATTACGTCGTGTTATTCAAAAAACAATGTGATGTGAGCATGCAAACACTAAAGATTTACAAAGCGCTTAATGATAAAACATATATAGAAGATGATTCCCTGCATGAAGGCGACCTTGTTATTGCCCGGAACAATTTGTTTGTTTTTACTGCATTGAAAAAACTATAAGCCATCCGGAAAAAGGAGATGGTTTAGGATTCAGGTGTTTCATTTTCAAATTTCGACAAAGAATCTTCAAACATATTAGAATGGATAAGCTCGTAAAAAATATTATTTCTTTTTCGCTGCGTAATAAGCTTTTTACTTTTTTTATAACGGGAGCTCTTGCCGTAATTGGGATATTTTGTTTTATACAAACACCTATAGTCGCATTTCCTGATTTTACAAATACACAGATCAGGATTATTACAAGATGGCCGGGTAGAAGTGCGCAGGAGGTAGAGAGATTTGTAACCGTACCTGTTGAAATAACGATGAACAGCGTTCAAAGAAAGATCAATCTTCGTTCTCAATCCATGTTCGGTCTTTCTGTGGTTACTCTCGTGTTTGAGGATGACGTTGATGACTCTTATGCAAGACAACAAATAACCGCACTAATGCCAGGTGTCGAACTTCCTGAAGGAGCGGAAACCGAACTTACTCCGCCCACAGGTCCTACAGATGAAATTTTTCGTTACACACTGCATTCAAAAACCCGAACACCTGCTGAATTACGAACTATTCAGGATTGGGTGATTGATCGGAATCTGCGTACTGTTCCCGGAGTAGCGGATGTAGTTGCATTCGGAGGCCCAATTAAAACTTATGAAGTGAGCGTCAATCCTAACCTTCTCACACAGTATGATCTGACTGCATTAGATGTATATGATGCCATCAGCAAAAGCAATGTAAACGTGGGAGGGGATGTAATCGAAAAGTCATCACAGGCTTTTGTAGTTCGTGGAATTGGATTGTTGAATAATATGGAAGATATCAAAAGTATTGTTATAAAAGATGTGAAGGGTATTCCCGTCTTAGTTAGGAATGTGGCAGATGTTTATGAATCTTTCAATCCAAGATTAGGAATGGTAGCAAGAGGACACAATGATCCTGATGTCGTGGAAGGCATTGTATTGATGAGAAAAGGAATTGACCCCGGGCCGGTGCTGAAAGCTCTTGAACAAAAGGTAAAGGAGCTTGATGAAAAAATTCTGCCGTCAGATATTGAAGTGCAAACTGTATATGACAGGCAAAACCTGATCAACTTTTGCTTACATACGGTGTTTCATAATGTGCTTGAAGGAATTTTTCTTGTTACCCTAATTGTGTTTTTATTTATGCGTGATTGGAGGGCGACACTAATTGTTTCACTTATTATTCCTCTTTCATTGCTATTTGCGTTCATCATGCTTTACCTGAAAGGAATGTTTGCCAATCTTATTTCAATCGGTGCCATTGATTTTGGGATTTTAATTGACGGAGCCGTAGTGATGGTAGAAGGCGTTTTCGTTGCGTTGGGCTATTATGCTGCAGAGATAGGGATGGAAAAATTCAATAAAGTCGCAAAACTTGGTCTTATCAGGCGCACTGGTGTTGATATGGGTAAGGCTATTTTCTTTTCAAAGCTGATCATTATTACGGCACTCATTCCAATCTTCTCATTCGAAAAAGTAGAAGGAAAATTATTTTCTCCACTTGCTTATACACTTGGTTTCGCCTTGCTCGGGGCATTATTTTTCACGCTCACATTTGTTCCGGCTTTATCGCATCGATTAATGCGTAAAAATGTAGTGGAAAAACACAATTTCATTGTAGCGGGAATGATAAAATATTATGAAAAGATCTTTAACTGGGTGATGCGTAATAAGAAGCTTAGTTTATCAATAGCAGCTATAGTTGTTATGATAACATTTGCTTCTGCAAAATTTTTGGGAACGGAATTTATCCCTCATCTAAATGAAGGCGCGTTATGGGTAGAAGGAGATGCACCTATGAGTATTTCATTGAATGAAGCTAAAGTGCTTGCTGACAGTATGAGAAACGATTTACTTGAATTTCCTGAAGTGAAGGAAGTGGTTTCCCAGGTTGGCCGACCTGATGATGGCTCTGATCCCAAAGGTTTTTTTAGCATAGAAAATTTAGTTGATTTATATCCTAAAGAACAATGGAAAACAAAACGAACAAAAGATGAGCTTATTGGCCAGATGCAAAAAAAACTTGAAGAGAAACACGTTGGAACGATCTGGGCTTTTTCCCAACCTATTATCGATAATGTGAATGAAGCTATTGCAGGGATCAATGTGAATCAGGCAGTAAAAATTTTTGGAGATAACCTCGACAGCATTTCAATAATATCCCAACAGGTTAATCAGGTGTTAAAAACCATTCCGGGTATGGAGGATGTAGGTATTGTAAAAAATCTTGGCCAGCCTGAATTACAGATACAGCTTGATATGCAGAAAATGGCTCTTTACGGAATAACATCAGGTGAAGCCAATGCGGTGATAGAACTTGCAATCGGCGGAAAAGCGGCAACACAAATGTATGAAGGAGAGAAAAAGTTTGATATCCGTGTGCGTTATCAGTTTCCTTTCAGAAGCTCGGAAACCGAGATCGGCAATCTGATGATCCCTACTTCAACAGGAACAAAAATACCGCTGAAAGAAATTGCCGATATTCAACTTCGAAGCGGTCCTGCCTTTATTTACCGGGATAATAACAAGCGATTCTCTGCCGTACAATTTGCAGTACGTGGAAGGGATCTTGGAGGTACAGTTGTCGAAGCACAAAAAAAGTTAACTAGCGAGATTAAATTACCGAAAGGTTATACCATTCAATTTAGCGGGGAATATGAGAGTGAAATAAGAGCAATGACAAGATTGTCCATTGTAGTTCCGATCAGTTTAATTATCATTTTCATCATTCTTCTTGTTTTGTTTCGTAAGGTTAGGGACGTATTTCTCGTTTTACTCAATGTACCATTTGCACTTGCTGGTGGTATTCTTGCATTGATTATTACCGGAACCAATTTTAATATTTCGGCAGGTATCGGCTTCATTGCATTGTTTGGTATTTGTATTCAAAACGGGGTGATCATTATTTCAGTTATTAAACAAAACCTAGACAAAAACTTACAACTTCATGAAGCAATAAAAATGGGAGCGATCAGCCGTGTCCGCCCCGTTGTAATGACGGCATTGATGGCAATATTTGGGCTACTTCCTGCAGCCATATCAACAGGTATTGGTTCAGAAACACAGAAGCCATTGGCTATTGTTATCGTGGGTGGATTGATCAGTGCAACACTTCTGACTCTAATTATCTTTCCTGTAATCCTGTATGGAGCATACAGAAAAAAATATCAATAAACATAGATTTATTTATGTGCTGCATTAAATCTAAAAGATAACCCCAATGCGATATAACTACGCGGAGCAGCTGTTGAAATACCAAATCCGCCGGAGAAATCAATCTTTACATCCTGACTTATATAATAGGCAATCCCGCCATCAATATTATGTTGAGGTAATTCATATTCCTGGATGAAACCAAATGCTTCTATATAAGTATACCATTTTTGGCCCAGGCTAAAGCCGGGCGAAAAAGTATAGAGCCATGCTGGCTTGGAATTATAGCCATCCCATGCCATTCCCAGGTTCGAGCCAATCCCAAAATGGTCGGTAAAACTTTTTTGCGTAACTAAACGGAATGAGGGAGCGACGTGATCGGAGCGAAATGCTTTTGAAGAAAATACAGGGATACCGAGGTGCACGATAACAGAAGTTTTCGGAAGGATATTTTTCTCATCGATCAGCAGAGCCTTGAAACCGATCTCAACAGGATCAAGGCCGGTGGTCCATTTCGATTGGGGAACGAGTTGTTCATGATCACTGTGACAAACTGCTTCTAGTCTAAGTTCAAGCCTGCGCAAGCCATATTTTAACAGGACCGTTGGATGAATGAGGCTATAATTATTTGAAGAACTGTTCTCCTTGTTAAAACCAATTTCTGCCTGGAAATAATTTTTAGGAACGGTCGATGCCGATTCAGTCTGATCAGGACGATCGGTATCAATTTTTTCTATTTGTCCCTGTACGGTCAGGCAACTTGCCACAACAATAAGCGATGTCAGAATTTTAGTCACGTAAAAAAATAAATTTAGTCTTGTCTAAATTTATTCAAAGATACGTGAACAATCTAAAGCCATAAAAGGTTTTTTATTGGTAATCTTCCCTTACAGGACTGAAGGTATCAATCACTTTACAATCTGTGATGGCGACAGCGCCGTGTGGCATATTCGATGGAATGATATGATACATGCCTGGGGTAAGAGGACAGAATTCTCCCCCGATCGTCATGTTCAATTGTCCTTCGATCACGTAAGTGATCTGCTCATGCACGTGACGGTGCTCCGGTACCACGCTTCCTTTTTTAATTTCAACATAACCAAATGTGTGTTTATCACCATGAGCGTAGTAGCCAGTGATACCCGGAACAACTTCTTTTGATTTAAGATTCTTAATTGGTTGCATAAAGTATATGGAAATGAGATTTATTAATAATTACTGAACGGTTTTGAAATCCTGGTTGGTTACCGGCGAATTAGTTGGGATGATAACAACATTAAATCCATGATCAGTAGCCTTGTGACAATTATTACAGGTATTCGTTAGGGAAATAAAACTGTTTTTGAATAGCTGAAGATTTTTTTGCTGAATCGCATTGTTCACGCTATCTACTGTAGGATTAATCATTCCCATTGCTTTTACTTCGGGTCTGTCTTGGCAAAAATTCCGGATATCATCCAATGATTCCTGTATCTCGTGCACTTCAAAATTCGCTAGCGCCCAGTTTTGATTTTGACCGGCGAACCAAAGTTTAGCGTGGTGCATTTGTATTCCAGACATAAATTCGCCAAGACCGGGCTTATAGCTTTCAGCTAATTGTTTTTGCAGGCTGTCAATTTTTGATTGCATTTGAGTCACCTGTTTGTTTTGATCATTGCAGCTTGCAAGAATATACAGTGTCGCGATCAAAAGAAAATACCTGTTGAACCTGACAACTGATCTTCTCATATCCGCATGGCTGACGAGCTCATTCCTTTCAGTTGCCGAGCCTAGGAGATAAAATTTTTTTATGGATTCATAAACTGGCAAGAGATCACATTTTTCGTTAAATAAAATCATTTCCTCAAAATCCATTTTAATCGTGTAAATCCTGGTTCTATTTCTCAAACCAGCAAAAACTTCCGCCTACCCAATCCTTGTCTTTATTGTAGCGAACTCCGATCATTTTTCCCTTACTGAGTCTTGCGAGATTGTTTGCAGGTACAGGTCTCGCCTCACCTTCTTTCCAAAAATAAAATATCCTGATCTCTACTTTAGCAGGAATATCCGGTGTTTGAATGACATCGGCATATTTCACTTTGCGCTGCAAAATCCAATTCTCAGGGTCTTTCACCTTTTCAAGGTCAGCAGCAGTCACATCGATGATCACACCCTGCCCCGCGAAGGAGAACAGGGGTTTTAATACATAGTTTTCTAAGTCCGTTGGTGGCTGTTTTATATCGTTTAAAAAAAAAGTTTCGGGCACATGAGGATGATGAATGAATGGCAATGTGTATTTGCTGATGCGATAAAACCAATTTGGATGCGGCACCCATTCAACATCAAGCTCTTCCAATAGTATCTTACCTTTTTTCTGCACCTCGGGTGATTGCTGCTGAAGGTCATCAAAAATAAGCCGGTTGTAAATCCTTTTGACATGGGTCTTCTTTCCCTGCCCCGGCGGATCGTCCGGGCGGGAATTATTGATGTAATAAAGTTTGTCGCCCTCTTTTATCAATTCCGTGAGGCAGACCATTTTAATGCCCAGGTATTCTTCGGTTGCAAAAAAATCGACTCGCGTTTTTTGTTGGCGCGGAAATATTTCAAGAAGAATTACATTTTCCGGGTCGTGATTGCCGATTACAATTTCCTTCAGTAATTGCAGGTAGCTTTCTTTGGTGTAACCATGTAAATAGCAATCCAGGTATTCAGGAACGGGAAAATGTTTTCTTGAGACTTCCGGGATCAAGGCTTGGAAAGCAAACATGGACGGAAACCCCTGCATCTCGATCAACTGCGGTTCGTATTCATCTTTGTCATTGACGCAAACTCCGAAATCAAAGGCAATAAAATGTGAGTGGTCGTTTTCGTTGGGCACCTTTACGTGGTGAGGCACAGCATTTTTGGTGAATTCTTTAAATTGAGGATCGACAATCAGATCTACAATTTTTTCACAGCTTTCCAGTATTTTCTTTTTAAAAGACTGGTCGATAAAAACCGGGGTTTCGCATACGCGGAAATCCAACTGACCCGGGTAAACATTACTAAGCTCATTGAGAAAAGCCTGATATTTTTCCTGGGTAAAATTTTCGTTGAATGCTTTTCGCAAAGCGGGAATCATGAGTTGAATTAAGGACGGAAGTTAAGAAGAAAAATTTCGACCTGATCTCTCCGAAGGAGTCTTGCTTCAGCTACCTTGGTCAGCCTCGCAATGAAGAACTTCAAACCAGTTCACCGTGCAGCTGCTCCACAGCCTGGTTCAAAAAATTGGGAAGCACATGAGAGTACGTCCATAAAATCTTGTCTGGATCATTGAGATGCCCGAGCATGCTTTTCCATTTTTCTTCCCCATAATTGTCGATGATCGTTTTCTTTTTGTCTTCGCGGTGCAGGTACATGGTCATACCTGGCCCGTCGGCTTCGGGATGAAACTGCGTGCCGATCATGTAATCATTATAGCGAATGCCCATGATCGCTCTCTCATACGGGACATGCGGACGTTCTTTTTCAATGCACAGGATCTTTGCTCCCATTTCTTCGATCACGGAATAGTTGGGTTGTATCACCTGGAAATCCCGGCTGTCAACTGCGTAGAAAGGATCGCGAAGGCCAGCAAATACAGGCTCATCAAAACCATCCTCGAGCATATGTACAGGAAAAATTCCAAAGGCAGTCGAACGGCGCTTGGCGACAATGCCAACGTTATAGTAGCGGGCCGAAAGTTGAAACGAATGACAAATAAAAAAAACAAATTTCTTTTGGAGATTGGCCGGATTCATATTCCAACGCTCCACATCATTAAGCCAGCCAAAGTATTTTTTTTCCCAATCGCTATAACGGCTTTCCAGCGGGTTGCCGGGACCGCCACTGGAAATAAAAACATCATAACTCATATCAGGAACCTGGTTGTGCAGCCGCACATCAAATTCATTCCACTCGACCGGTATATTGTTATCCTCGCCAAATTCTCGTAGGATATTTCTCAAGCAACGCATGCCTTCATTGGGCAGCCCTTCATAGAGATCAAGGATCGCAACTTTTAACTTTTTGCCCGTTTCCATAGCGACAAACATAATAATTTTT
>VBAQ01000332.1 GCA_005883765.1 Bacteroidota bacterium | reverse complement strand
GGCACAGGAAGCGAAGAAGCCTGTGAAAGTTGTCTGGACAAGAGAGGAAGAGTTTACGTGGGCTTACTTCAGACCTGGGGGCGTGATTGAAGTAAATGCAGGCGTCAAAAAAGATGGAACCATTACGGCGTGGAAATTTATTAATTACAATTCAGGTCCCGCCGGACTAGAGACTCAATATAAAGTCAGTAACACGCAAATCGCGCATGTTCCTTCTAATACTCCATTGAGACCTTCTAATACTCCATTGAGACAAGGTTCTTACCGAGGTCTTGCTGCTACGGCGAATGTGTTTGCACGCGAATGTCATATGACCGACCTGGCACGCTTGATTAAAATGGATCCGCTTGATTTCCGAATTAAGAATTTAGATGACGACCGATTTGTAGCTGTGCTGCATGCCGCAGCAAAATCATTTGGCTGGGGCGGTTCAAAACCTGGCGGTCATGGTTACGGTATTGCAGGAGGCTTTGAAAAGGGCGGTCATGTTGGCACTTGTGCCGAAGTGATAGTGAATAGTGATAAGGAAGTCAAGGTGATTCGTGTAACGCAGGCATTTGAGTGTGGAGCTATTGTTAATCCGCATCATTTGGAAAACCAGGCGATCGGTTCCATTATACAAGGCCTTGGCGGCGCATTATTTGAAGTAGTTGAGTTTGTCAATGGCAAGATCCTCAACGCCGGCCTTTCTGCTTACAGGGTTCCCCGCTTTAGTGATGTACCCAAGATTGAGATAATATTAATAGACCGCAAAGATCTTCCATCCGCCGGTGCAGGTGAAGCATCGATCATTGGTATTGCGCCGGCTATTCGCAATGCCATTTTGGATGCAACAGGTAAAGAGTTGAATAATTTGCCGATGGTTCCCAACGGCGTGGTGGGGTGAGTGGGTAAGCGTCTAAATCGCTAGGCCGCTTCATACTTAATTTTATTGCCGAAATGTGTATTCCACCTTTTCTCTTGAAAGAAACGGTGGAGCCAAAAGTTCAAGCCGATTTTGATGCAGAATATTCTCTCTGTTGAGCATTAGGCAGCTTTCGGTTGAGCATTTCCTCAGCCAAAATCGGCGTGTAGAGACTGAACTCCCTTGAAACTTTCGGTGGGACAGCTAGCAAGGCGGAATGAGTCGTTTTTGCTGAATCCCCGATGCCGAGTGGGTGCCTCCGACTGAAACGCCCCCATGTCTTATCAGAAACAGTAAAAGGGAAATTTCCAGCGCCTTATTTTTCGCCTGCTTGAGAAGAATTATCGTAACGAGAACTGCAAGCGAAAAATATAGCGCCTTCCGAATGTACGAGCCGAGCCCGAATCGTTCGGCAAGCTATTCCTGACGTGAAGTGAGTGAACGCCTGAAGACAGAGTAACTGTAACCGGTGAATGATAGCAACCAGTATTTATATAACTTGTGCGTGGGCCTGGCAAATCCAGCGGAGCAATTGGATTTGCCTTGAATTTTCTTTGGTTACTTTCTTTGCCTCAAGGCAAAGAAAGTGACAAAGCTTCGAACAGCAGTGTATTGAGCATTTCTCGGCGAATCCCGAAGATTTAGCGCGACAGGCACAACAGAACTCCCACGAACATTTTTGATGGGACAGCTAGCATGGCGGAATGAGTCGTTTCTGCTGAGGATCCGATGCCGAGTGGGTGACCAAGCGCTTTTTTCGAGCGTGTCCTGGTGAGAAGCGACGTGGGCAGAAAGTATTCGAACGGTCATTGGGCGGTTATCGAATTGAGAAAAACCGAATGAGGAATCTTCCGGCGCCCTATTTTTCGCCTGCTTGAAAAACAATCGCAAACAAGAACTGCAGGCGAAAAATACAGCGCCCTCAGAACGTCCGAACCAAGGCCGACTCCTTTGGTGAGGTGCTTCAAATCAGAAGTGAGCCAACGCCTGAGAGGAAAGTAACTATAGCAGTTGAATGACATGAACCTGTAGTTCGATAACTTGTGCGCGAGCTATCGCAAAACGAGCGGAGTCCCGCACGTGCGGGATTTTGCCTTGATTTTTTGTTACTTTTTTTATCAAGAAAAAAGTAAATAGAGTGTTTCGGGAAGACGTTTACTCAATCCACTTCCTTTCTTTTGCTTGCCCAAAAGATAATGGTAAGTTAATTACCGCAAAGTTGTATTGTCTCGGCAGATAAAACGATAGTAACTTACAATAGAAAAAAACTCTAGAAAGATTTACAAAATGTTCCCACCGATGCCCAGGCCTTCGTCTAATATTTCAAATGTTCAGCAGATATCAGCAAGAGATTAATCATTTTCTGAAGTACTTTTTGTAATTGAATTTGTATCGTCGGTGGGTAAAAACCTGAAACCATGAAACAATTATTCCTGCAGCCTTTTTTTTTATGCTTGCTCGCGGTATTTACAGCCTCCTGCCAAAGTAAAAAAGAATTGGCCCTGACACCTGCTTCAGAGCAACAAGTATATGCGTTAAGAATTGAAGATGCCACAGAGGTTGATTTATTGAGACAACAAATTAAACTGGACATCATACGTGCCCAACGCGACACAGTGTTTTTTCACGCGGGTGACGAGCAGTTGAAGCGCCTGGAAGGCATGGGTTATGGCAGAGCTGAACCACGCAATGCTGAGGACGTTTACGAGTTGTTTGGAAAAATACAAGGGAAATATAATGAACAAGAGATCATACGCAACGGAGTGTCTGTCGTGAACCGGGAAAAGGATCATGTAATTGTCTATGGCCCCATCTCGCGACTTAAGGCCCTGAAGGGCCGAGGATATAAACTGCTGGTGCCCGGCGATTTCCGGCCCAGGGAAATTCGCACGACGGTGAACACCCAACCAGATGTTCAGAGGGTATATAACCTCGGTGTCGACATATTCACTGTGGAGAAAGACAGTTCGGGTAAGGGTGGATATATTATTCGGGGAAGCGCCTACGATCGACAAATAGATTCGATCAGGAAAATGAATTTTCCTATCACCATTGTTCGTCCACACATATAAACCAATCTTATGACGAGGTATTTTATAGTTGCTACTGTATTATGCATCCTGCTCTCCGCGTGTCTCGATCCGCTTGATTTCTCCGATTACCACAATCCGCAAAGAGTTGATGATGCTCTGACTAAGCTGAACAATGATTACCCAACCCTCACTAAGATTGTAACGATTGGAACAAGTGTGGAAGGACGCCCTATTAAGGCGCTGAAGATTTCATCAAACCCAAATGTGAATGATCCTGCGAAAGGAGATGTAGTTTTTGTAGGATGTCACCATGCAAGAGAATGGATGTCGGTCGAGGTACCATTATACAACGCCGTACACCTGCTTTCAGATTATAACAGCAATGCCGATGTGAAAGCGGATATAGACCATACTCAAATATGGATCATTCCCGTATTAAATGTTGATGGCTTTGAATATACCCAGACTACGGCTAATCGCTACTGGCGGAAAAATCGGAAGGATAATGGCGATGGTAGTTTTGGAGTTGACCTGAATAGGAATTACAGTTTTCAATGGGCGTTGCCTGGTATTAACGGCAGTCCGGTAACTAGCGACGATACTTATTATGGCCCATCTCCATTCAGTGAGCCGGAAACCGTTGCCATTCGCAATTTCATGCTTGGGCTGACAAACTTGAAGGCATTTTTTACTTACCACAGTTTCGGCGAATGGCACATGAAGCCATGGTCATACACATACAGTAATGCACCGGGTTACCCCACTCTTCATTCCATTGCCACACGTGATATCAGCCGCATTGCTGCGGTACATGGAGTGACCTACCAGGAAGTATTCACATTGTATAATTCATCTGGCGAAGCGACTGATTACTGGTGGAATCAAAAAAGAATTGCGGCACATACTACAGAGCTACGACCTGTTTATGATGGTGGAAGCCTTAGTGGTTTTTTGGTTTTTCACCTTCAAAAACGGAAATCATTCCTACGTGTGAAGAGAATTATGCCGCGACGAAGGCCATTGTTCATGATGCGGCACTTCCGAGAGTATGGATCCGGGACAATACAACCGACACGGGTGGAGAACCTTCATCAGGCTATCCCTGGGAGAGTCCCGATATCTGGACAGTTCCCGCGATACTGAACCAAAATCAAACAGTAGATCTTCATATTCACATTAACAATGCAACCGGTGGCACGGTGCATAATGTTACCGTTGACGCTTACTATACCGATCCAAGAATTACTCTTGAATTTCCGAGCCCTACCGCTGTGATGATTGGAACAACAAATGTGAATGTGCCGCCGGGAGGCAAGGACGTCGTGATGCCGTGGACGACCCCCATTGGACCCAATAGCTGGGGTGAGTTGCACTGGTGCGTTGGAGCGGTAGTGAAGGAGGATGATGATATGCCACTGACTACCTATGTAAGAGGATCAAGTAACATTGCTTGCCATAATTTTAATACGACGACTATTGTAAATGGAAGCCCACTTACAGTGGCTGCGACAAACTTTTTGAATATTGCGGCTGAATTACAGTTCGATGTTGTTCGTGAAGGAATTCCACCA
>VBAQ01000326.1 GCA_005883765.1 Bacteroidota bacterium | reverse complement strand
TTGAAGTTAGAACTAATGCTCAATAGAATTTCGTCCGCTGGAACAAAAGCAAAACGGAAGTACATCTGCTGATTGTACTTCCGTCTGCCCCCATTTTGGCAATACCATGTTAGCGGTAGTGCATCTGCCAACTTACAGAAAACGCTGCCTTTTATTTCAGTCCACGAGTAATTAATGAAGCTGTTTGATTTACTTCATAGTCGACAGAAGAAACATTTTTTACGAACGGTCTGCTTACAACTGCTTTTACAAGTTCAGAATGCATGAAGTCTTCCATTGCAGTTTTGTTTTCCCACAAATAGAAGCCACCAAAAGTATTTTTTTCTTCGTCTGCCAACCAAACCTTTGAGATAAGACCTTTTACGTTTGCTAAAATTGGAGCGTCTGGTTCAACCATTTGTTTCAAATATTCCGCTTGGGAAATATCGTTTAATTGATAAGTGATTAGTTGTGCTTGCATTATTTTATTTTTAAGTTAATAATGATGCAAAAGTAAAAGTATTCTACTACCTAAAAAATGCACAAATCATACATTTTAATACACATTTCTTTTTACGAATTCTCTCAATGTTAGCAGCAGCCTTAATCCGATTTTATTAAAATATTCGCAATATAAATTTTACGCAAGGCCAAGAAAGAAAATACAAGACCTGCAAACAAAATAAACGACCTTAGCCAGTTCATAGTGTCCCACTCCGTCCATGCGTTTTTGAGCGTATCAATATCGGGTAATGGTGTGGTTTCAAACATGATCTTATTTCTTGGATAGAAATAAGCGAAAGTGAACACATCAGCGCATACATACAGGGCCAATGCCATTCCTAAATAAATCCTGACAGTGGCGGAAACTTTCCAGAATAAAATCAGCACGAGCAATGCCACCGCCTGGTTGGATGGGGAAATCATTCTGAAAAAAAATCCGGGATTTACTGTCTTAAAATAGTCCCTTGCTGTTTCAATCGATTGAGGAATGTTGGCACCCCATGATTTTGCGTCGACCAGCGAAGTGTAAATGTTGGTAATTAGCAGTCCACTGGCTAATGCAATGGAGGCGAATAGAAATAGTAGTTTCATTTTCTTTTTTTTAATGCAAATTGAAAACCGCGAAGAGAAAAAAATTACCTGAAGTAAGTTCTTTTCTCTAATCCATAAATGACGACTAACGCGGAAACTGCGTTGAACGAGGGATAATAGATATGAAGCAAAGATATATAACTATGCGAGATAATCTTTACTGATAGTTGTAATATCCTAAGTCATCTCAGGGAAGATAATTACATTCGTTTCCTCAATTTCGGCTTTGAATAAAATGACTTTACTAATCTTGTGCTATGGAGATCAAAAAGGAATTCCTGAAAATTGAAAAGGAACGGTTCATTACGTTTATGGATGCGCTCATGGCCATTATCATGACCATTATGGTTTTGGAAATCAAAATACCCGCTGTTGAAACCCTCACTGATGAAACGCTCCGGCAAGAGCTTCATAAAGCCGTCACTCCTCTTATCGGCTTCCTTGTTTCATTCAGCACGCTTATCATGATCTGGATGTCTCATAATGATTTGATGAAAGACATCAAAGTCATAACCAAACAATTTGCCCTTCTTAATTTTCTATTTATTCTCGTTATCGCCCTTGTGCCTTTTTCTACCGCGCTGGGCTGGGGCTATTCAAAAACTTCTCTTGCTGTGTTTATTTATGCGCTCAATATCTTTCTGCTTAGTGCGACCTTTGCCATCTTATATGGGTTCTCTATAGCTAAAAAGCTAATATCTGTCACGACTTCTCAATTCATGAGGGCAAAAAAAATTATTTCGTTTTCAGGCCTTATTTTATTGGTGATCGCTATGTTCCTCTCCTTTGTGAATCCCGGCTTATCGCTTTTTTTAACAGCTTTAATTCCGTTGGCACACACCATACCCGTCGTTTTTGCATATAAGTTTAAGAGTTGAAAAATTGATAACGTCCGGCGGATTGATTTGGAGTTGCGGTCGAACATGAAGTGAATTCTCGGATCGAATCGAATAATGGAATAAGTGGAATCAGTTGGGTGGTCAGATTTAGAAGTGACGGCTTTGGAAGTTTGAAATTGTCCTGTGATAAGGGCCGCGGTCAAGAATAAGTATGTTCCTATTATTTTCATTCGAAGGAAGGTTCAATAAAATTGCGTACAACGAATCGGTATTTGCGATGGCAGGATATTAGTATTCCGTCAAGCCGGTACCGAAGGCCGGTACCGAAGTTAATTGCTGTTTTATTGTTGAAGATAACATTTGTCGCTTAATTATTAACGTCAAGCCGGAACTGTAGCTGATTAACGATTTGCTGCCGAATGCTCCAACGTCCAGCCCTGCTATTGCAAATACTTTTGTTGGCAGTAGTTGTTTAATTGTTATTTCATCATCTCATCTTCTTCTGCAACTGCTCCATTTTCATGTACAATCATCTTGGTTATTCTATTTTTTTCATTTTTTACAAATTCAAATGTTAAGTCGCGTTCCTTTGTAAAAAAGATGGTCGTTGTTTCTGCATAAAGAATGAATCTTTGATTAGCTACCAGCAAAGCAAGCGTTGTGTCTTGCGGTTCAATAGTTATTATACCATTCTTTATACTGTTATATCTGCCTGCATACATATTCAAAACAGCAGAAGTTAGATGAATTTCTTTTCGTGAACTTATGTAAGGCGCAGCACGGTGGTCATAACTTAAAACTCTTGACATCTTCCAGTTACCATTTTGTAGTACCCATAAATTCATAAATTTTGCAATTCCATCTAATCTTTCATTTTTTCCTGTCTCCAAAACATAAAATAGATGTTCACCGGAAATAACTGCTCCGTAGAGTGTGTCACCACTTTTCATAGGAAAAACATTTACACTACCCTTCATGGGTTCTCTTCTAAGTCTAAAATCTTTATTGCCGCACAAATTTTTTTGAAACGCATTTCTAAAGTTGTCTTTTCCGACAAGCACACCATTTTTGTCGTGATAAAACTCAACGTCATCTGTAACAAATTGCATCATGTTATCAATGTGACAATTATTATAGGCAGTCCAAAACAAGCTATCTTTCTGCAAAACTAATTTTGTTGTACTATCAGAAGATGTTTGAGCTTTTGATGTATTAAGTAATAAGCATACTGCCAAAAGAAATTGCAAAAGCCTGATTACTGCAACATTTAATTTCATAATTGAGCAGTCTTATATAGCATTAAGGCGTGTCATTTTACAATTACTGCCAACGGCCAGGGCTTTCTGTTGTGCTGATATTCTGTGTTACGTCAGCCGACAACTGAGGCCGATTGAAAAATTGAAGTTGAAGTTATACTCTTTTGTTGAGATCTATTCGTTCAGTCCGGACTGCAGATGATAAGCGATATTCGATGAGGATATATTCTTCAGCCAGCATAGCAGAAAACCCATGTTAGCGGTTCGGGTTTTTTCGTTGAGTTTTCTATTTAAAATTGTCAATTGAATTTGTCAACTGGTAACATATTAATTCAGGATTTGCCTTATCTAGTTCATTTGAGTTCCTAAACGAAAATTTATCCAGCAGCTTTATAGAACTCTGATTATCTCTATGAAGGGACGCTTCAAGTTTTTGAACTTTAATTGTATTGAATGCATAGTTAATAACTTTTTCCGCAGCTTCCTTCATTATTCCTTGCCCTTGAAAGTTTGTTAAAAGTTCATACCCAATTTCACACTTGCCATTTTCATCTGAAAATCCAAAAAGACAAATTGTTCCAACCAGTATGTTTCTGTCACTCAAAGTTATTGCCCAATATAAGGAGTCATTTTTATTGATGTTCTCATTAACCTTATTTATAAAATTCCTGGCATCATCAATAGTATTGCTTACTTGTCTGTCAAGATATTTGTTTATTTCACTGTCAGAACGCAAAGTGAAAATTTCTTGTTCATCATTAACTACTAGTTGTCTGAGGGTAAGCCGTTCAGTTTTCAAAATTGGAAAAGGCGTAAAAGTTCTAATTAACATTTTGTCGTATTTGGTTTGTCAGGATTTACGGTTATCATAGCCTGACCGCTAACGTTCACGGCTTGGCGATGTGGCGGTATTTGAAAATCGTCAGCCCGTAACTGCTGCTAAATTTATAAATAAAAGTTCATTGTTTATTCAATTGCGCAGCATTATTCGTCGGCTGAAACTGAAG
>VBAQ01000325.1:443-3312 GCA_005883765.1 Bacteroidota bacterium | reverse complement strand
TTGGAAATTCGAAGGTCGCGAACTCTCTGGTATTTGTGAAGAATTTAAAAATTAATCTTATTGGCGACCTGCCCTTGTCTCGGGAGTGATCATGTATCGAAGACGCATACTCGTGATTGGCGATCGATGCGTAAGTAAGATCCTTATTATCGGTTGGTCATGCCATGTGAGTTTGAGTCCCTGCTCCTCTTCGCTCGAAAGTGGTATGATTTCTTTTGTCACTTGCCAATCATCTTCATATTGCAGAGCAACTTTATTTCCATGTGCCGTTGTGAACAAGATTTTTCCAGGCTCACTGATATCGGCAGTGCAAGTTGTCATGAAGCTCTGCGTGAGTGACGCTAAAGGTTTCACTGATCCAATGCTGTCAGTGATCGATATTTTTTCTTGATCCGTTGTGATCGTTCTTTTCCAGGCGGTAAGACCTGTGATTGCCGGATAGGCTTTTGCTATATTCATCATAAGAATAGTTCGTTCCTTGTCTTTATTATAAAATACGTGATCGGCAGCGAAGAGTTTTCCTTCCTCCTGCTGCCGTCCATTTATGGTTGGCAGGTTATGATAAGCAGACGTATTGAACCAAAGATCATAACGTTCTCTCGAAAAAGTTTTTGCAGTGTAAGTACCTGAGCCAACATCAATGATAACCGGATCGCCATTAGCATAAACAATAAAATCTCCCACGTCATTATGGTTATGACTCTCGCCGTTATTACCACCATGGGCAGCTACAAACATTCCGTTTGATAATCGCGTTGCCATCAACTGCACATTAGGTAACCACAATTCCGTGTTGTCCTGAAAAACTTGTTGATCCTGGCTGACAGCCTTCAAATTCATCAGGTCAAATAGCTCACGTGAACGGTGAAAACCTTGGTTTAAGAGGCTACTAACGTCTTGGTGATTGAAAAGCCAGGCTCCAAAACTGCTTAGATTGGTGTCGGCGACAATTTTGCCAAAGCGCCACACCATAACGGATTCAGGATTCTCTTCGGGATGACTATCTCCCACGTCGACAAAATAATTTCCGCTGATATGGGTCCGATAAATGTAAGCACCCATATTGCCAATAATTTTTTGATTGTAAATATTAACGCGACCATTTGTTGTGCTGCCAAGAAGATCCAGGACGTCCAGCACACATGCAGGTCCGAAACTCCAATAATGCGGACCTTCTTCGCAAGCGCCATCTTCGCCAATGCCGTTTATATACTGGTCAGTTAGTTGAATCGCTTTGGATACATACTGAATTCTTTTCGAAGGATCTTTTTCAAGTAATAAGACAGCGGTTAGGTAATTGGACATGATCCATGGGGCCCAGTTATTGAGTTTCGCACTGGTGTTCCCTCTACCCATCCAATCGTACGCAGCTGATTGCAGGGGAATAAATATTCTGCGATTGACCTCATAATAAATGCGCCGGCGAATAAGTGGTGAGATGCTGTCAAATTCATAGCCAATAAAATAATCTGCAAGTGCAAGATTGGCGGCCGTTTCGGCGGCAAACAGATCAACGATTGGATGTTCCACATCAGGCAGCCCACTTCCCGATTTTTGAATGAACAAATGTGCACTTGCTCCCCAAAAACTTTCTTCACAAATGGACCAGATCCCGTCGACGATGGCATCGGCGAATCTTTTTTTTCCTTCAATGGATTCTGCAAGCACAAGGGTCCATAGTCGATTGCGCTTCCCAAAGGCTATCGTTTCATAACGCGTTCGGTTGGCGTTGCGAACAAAATCCAGTGTTACCGAGGCGGGAATGTTCGGAAAGTTTTCGGTCAATGCACTTTCTGCATTCCGAACCAAGTGCTGGCGAATGGTGTCAGGTAAAACTTTCTTCCACGCTTCCGGAGTTTGCGGAAACGGTCGGAACGAAGCCTGGGTAACCAATGCTTGTGCAATGCAGGAAGAGGAACAGTCCTTTTGCAAGAGATTGCGATGAGCGATCTGTGTTGTTGCAAGGATGGGTAAAACTAAAAGCGCAAAAGACATCACGGAACGGCAAACGATCATGGCCCATTGTTTTGATCAAACGAATAATCGGTGAAACCAAGTTCTCGGTCAAAACAAATATCGAACAAATAATTTCTATTAATGACAAACAGCCGCCTGGCAAATCCGGACGGCTGTTTTTGTGAAAGCACTTCTGCAAGTATCACAACGTATACAATGCCTTGACTTCGGCGCCAGATAAAACACGTGTATACACCCGAAAATCATCCAACGTGCCGTGCCAAGTCGATGTAGGATTCTTCCCTCCCTGTGGACCAAAATAACCCAACTGGTAGTTAAAATTCGCACCATTCGGATAAGGCAGCCACAGGTTTATGTTGATAGAGGTACCTATATAGTTGCCGTCAACATAGAATTTCAATCTGTTTCCATCATACGTTGCCACCAAATTATGCCAATGATCATCAACAGGCCAGTCCTGGACACCCGTTGTACCATTCACATTAATCACACCGGCATAGGAATCAAAGTCCTGCGCAAAAGCAGGACTACCGTCAGCCCACGCAAAATAATTTGTTGTTACACCAGCCGAGAAATCATATTTGGCCCATACGGACGCAGACATATTCGCAGCCAGTGGAACTTTAAAAATGTCTACGCCATAACGGCCATTGAACTTAAGAGCACTGTATTGGTTGCCTTTACGGTCATCGGTGTAATTGTCGGCGCCAAATATGGTTGCAACGGCATCTCCGAGTTTGCCAGCGTATTCTTTCAGGTTGCCGTCAAATTCGTACCTGCCTACAAGCCCTGAATCCAAATTGATAATGGGTTTGAATTTGGGTTTGAATGCAAATTCATTTGCTTGCGCGGAATTGTCCTTTTGCTGAGTTTCAATTTTTTCTTTGCTGCA
>VBAQ01000325.1:0-409 GCA_005883765.1 Bacteroidota bacterium | reverse complement strand
CTGCAAGAAAAGAATGCAAGCGGCGCGATCGCGGCTGCAAAAATGATAATGTGTTTTTTCATTGTTTCGATTTTTTTTTTAATTAATGAAGGCGCAAAGATGATCCTCGACGGAACGTGTAGAAAGTTTTATCGCTCGAGAAGTAAAGAATTCGGTATGGAGATGTGGCTAAAGAAAACGGGAGTGATTATTTGATTGAATATTTAGAGTGGTTTTTTGTCGTCCGACGGGCCGAAGCGAATAGAAAGAAAGGTCCGCCTTCGCTAAAGCTATGGTGGACGCAGTAGTCTCGACGGGCCGAAATTCGAATAAAAAGAAAGGTCCGCCTTCGCTAAACTATGGCGGACGCAGGTCCCGACAGGCAGGAGTTCGAACTTTTTGCTTAATGATTTACTTTCAGTAGTTGACT
>VBAQ01000324.1 GCA_005883765.1 Bacteroidota bacterium | reverse complement strand
AAGCCTTTTAATGAGTGAATACAAAGTTTCATATTCTGAGGGGCCTGCCTCTGCTGGATATTGTGGAGAAACGTTTCAATGTTCCTGCTACCGGACTTTTCCATTATCCTTTTTCTTGCCCTTTTTACAGCGTCGATCAACAGATCGTCTTCTACCGGCTTCAACAAATAGTCAACTGCACTGAAATGAAAAGCTTCGATCATAAAATGGTTATGAGCCGTTACAAAAATTACCTCAAATCCAGGGTCATTGAATTCTTTCAGTAAGTCAAATCCATTTTTTACCGGCATCGCTATATCCAGGAAAACAAGATGCGGTTCCAACTGATTTATTTTTTCAATAGCCTCATCCACATTGGTACAAGCGCCGACAATACATACGTCCGGACAATTCAGCTGCAACAATTTTTGCATCGAGTTTAGTCCCCGGGGTTCATCATCTACTAATATGGTGCGCAATGAGGTCATGAGTCTGCAATTGTCATAGGCAAGTAAAGTGTAACTAAGGTTCCTGATTCCCTGTATCCGGGGAGATTTTTTTTGTCTTCGATTGTTACCCGGCTCTGTAAATTATATTTTTCATTCAATACCTGGATGCGTTGTTTTACGTTGGCAATACCCAGCGAATGATGATCTTCTTGAATTTCGTTCTGGTCATATTTGTTTTTCAATGAAGCCTGGATTCCAATCCCATTGTCATCCACGATGCAAACCAGCTGATTGTTTTGTGGCAAGAAGCGAATATTGATCTCGACAGGTTCGTTCAGGGCCGATACCCCATGCCAAATGGCGTTTTCAATAAAGGGTTGTATCAGCATTGGAGGAAGAAAAATATCGCCTGCATGTAATGAGTCATCAACCTGAATGTGATAAGAAAAACTTGTTTTTCTTATTTGTTCCATTTCGAGATAACGTTTGAGATAGTCAATCGTATTTTGCAAACTGATAAAAGGTTTGGATGAATTATTCAGCGTGACTCTTATCAGGTGTGCAAACTTGCTGAGGTAGTGGGAGGCTTGCTGATTTTCGTTGCTGAGGATCATTTCGCGGATACTGTTCAGGCAATTGAAAATAAAGTGAGGATTCATTTGTGCATGAAGCGCCTTTATCTCATATTCGGCCATCAATTTATCAATTCTCGCGTTCTTTCGCACCTCGGCAATTCGGTTTGTGTAAGCCAAATAGATACCCGTTATGATGACTAACCCAATGGCTGTAAAAAACCACCAGGTTTTCCAGAAAGGCGGGCGCACGATAATGGCTATTTCATTTACCTGCTCGGGCCATTTATTATCATAAGAATATAGCTTTATTTGCACATTATACTTGCCGGGAGAAATGTTCGTGAGCAGAATGTTGGGCTGATTACCTGCTTCAATCCAGCTGGAATCTGTCTCTTTTTTTATTCTATAAGCAAATCTCATGTTCTCGGGATCGATGAAGTTGATTGCACTGAATGATAACTTGATATCGTTTTGATCGTGCCTTAGACTGACAGAATTTTGAGGATAATTAATTATTGTGTCATTAAGCACCGCCACTTCACTTATGGCCAGTAGCGGTGGTTCCCTGTAATAATTTGATGCTGATGAATGGATATTGCAAACAATATCTTCGCAAGCAAACCACGTTGAGCCATCCGCTGAATCGGTAGCAAATCTGACCGTAGTTATGGGCTTATCAGGCAAGCCCTCTTCATGATGGAAAATTACTCCCTTGCCAGTTTTGAGATCCAGGCAGCCAAGTCCATTTATTGCAGGAATAAAAATTTTATCATAGAGCATGGTTGGATAAATACCCTTGTTGTCCGGTAAAATATTTTCCGGTCTTAAATGGATTGGGTCATTTGTAATCCTCGCAAAGCCGTCATCATTTAGCATGATCCATATCTCTCCTTTCGAATCTGACATGACAAAAAACCCTTTCTTCCAATTTTTCTGTGTTGACAGCCGTTCAATAAGTGTATCAATCTTTCCGAGACTCGAATTCCACCTTGCTATAGCGTCTCCTCCAAACCAGATGTTCCCTTTGTTGTCTTCTGCCATACTGTTAGACTGATTTATCTTAAATAGCTTTTCCCTCGTGTCATTAATGAGTTCTATTTTCCGGCTGGGCAGATTGTAATAATAAATGCTATTAATTTCATTGGTGGGTAGCCAGATATTATTCCTTTTGTCGGCGAATAAAAAGTTAACAGTAAAACTGCTATCCCTGAATCGTGGAAAGTCCGGCTCGCCTGTGGAAAAATCTTTTACGTTCAACCAGTTGATACCTGAAGTGGTTGCAACCAATAATGTATCAGCAGTCAAATGTTGAATATTTGTTACCTGGTTCGATAACAGCGGAACATTGTTCAGTTGAATTTGCTTTATTATTTTTTTGTTCTTTTTATTGATTATAAGAATCTTTTTTTTATTTGTCCCGGCAAAAATTTTATCGTCTTTGATAAGAAGACTGGTTATAATAAAATTATCTTTTGACGGATCATTTTGTACTTTGAAGGATTTGATAAGAGGTGACTGGATATTTTGCATGTACAGGCCATTAGTGGTGCCAATCCACAAGCG
>VBAQ01000331.1 GCA_005883765.1 Bacteroidota bacterium | reverse complement strand
TTTACCGCGCCGTATATCAACTGCCCGATATCTTCAAAACTCCTTTTTTGCTCTATTTCGAAGGATATAAATATCATGAAATCGCCATGGCACTAAATGAACCACTCGGGACCATAAAAAGCCGGATTCATTTTGCCCGCAAATTGTTAAAGGAACAGATCAGCAGGTACTAAAATGTGAGTCCCGACGATAAATGTCGGGATGCCGACCAATAGCGTCGGCATGGTGATTAGTGAGTGGGGCAAATCGCACAATAAATTCTTCGCCTTGGGAGCAGCGATAATCAATAATCTAATAATCAGTAATGGCCTCGAGCGAAATAATATTGGTGGATGAGAATGATAATGCCATTGGTACCATTGAAAAAATGGAAGCTCATCACAAAGGATTAATGCACCGGGCTTTCAGCATTTTTATTTTTAATCCCAAGGGCGAGATGCTTCTGCAGAGGAGAGCAGAAAAAAAATATCACAGTGGCGGACTTTGGAGTAATGCATGTTGCGGTCATCCTTGCCCGGATGAAGAAATAAGCGCTGCTGCTTCGAGACGACTAAACGAAGAAATGGGCTTTAAGACTTCTCTTGAAAAAGCTTTTGACTTCATGTACAAGATCTCTTTTGAAAATGGCTTGACTGAAAATGAATTTGATCACGTCTTTGTTGGCGAATATGAAGGCGACGTGGACCCGGATCCTGCCGAGGTTGGTGACCATATGTTCAAATCCATGGAAGAGATCAGACAAGAGTTATCTGAAAAACCGGAACGATATACCGGCTGGTTTCATATTGCCTTTCCAAAAATTGAAAATTGGCGGGAAAGAAACAATAGGCAGTAAGCAATGGGCAGTCAGCAGTAGGCAGTAAGCAAATTCATTGTTCCAGAACAAGGTACTCGCCCCATTGCCGACTGCCGACTGCCAATTGCTTATTGCCTACTTCTAATTATCCTGGTCAAATTGCAAAAATTCTCTCTTCACCGCCTTGAGCAAACTAAAAATCTGTGCGGCCTCGATTGCGAGCAGAACTAACAGGGCTAATAACACAAACCAGGGAATATTTACCCGCGGGATCGTCACATGCTCAAACTTTTCATAATACCATCCTGCCACAGAAATCCCCAAAGCTAAGCCCGTAACCAAAAAAGCAAGAAGAGAAAAAAATATCTTCAGGAACATTACCTGCATGGTTGAATAACCGACTTTGAAATTTTCAAAAATAGCCGCAGGAATTATCAGGATTAGAGTTATCCAGCTCCAATTTTTTCCGAACCAATCGCTCAGCACTGTATTAAACAATAGGATCAGAATGATAGACAGAAGGGACCAGGGAAACAACAAAAACCAGGAGGCTCTTTCATACCGGCGGGTTGCCATAACAGTAATTTTTGGTTCAGTGAAAAATAAGAAGAATTTTTTTAAGTTTTTGAGAATTCGATTTTTATGCAGCAGAAGTTTTCGATTTATTGTCTGATATAATATTTGGTGGATTGATAAAAACAGGAAGGTTTTGTTAAAAAAGTATTTACATTACATCGCATTTCTGTGAGGAAGCTGGAGAACATACGATTGCTGCAACAAGCCATAGCCTGCTTTGATGACGCTCAAGCCTACAAACAACTTTTCTTGTTGTTTTATCCTTCACTTGTGCCATTTGCCGTTTCCATTATAAGATCAAGAGAACTCGCCGAAGAAATAGTTTCAGACGTATTTGTAAAGATCTGGGAGAAACGCCATCAGCTGGATAAGGTTGAAAACTTACCGTTTTACCTCTTTACTGCCGTAAAAAATAAATGTATCACCCGCTTGAACGACGCAAAAAATAGAGCGGAAGTGGACATTACTGAAATCAATTTTGAATTCAAAAGTATTTACCACGACCCTGAGCAGAAAATGATCTCTGCGGAGATGATCAATCAAATACAGGCCGTGATCCAGGAACTTCCTCCCCGGTGCAAGTTGATTTTTAAGTTGGTTAAGGAAGAGGGGCTTAAATACAAAGAAGTGGCTGAGTTGCTGCAACTCTCAGTCAAGACTGTGGAAAACCAGATGTCGCTGGCCTTCAAGAAAATTGGCACAGCCATCAATTTCAAACTCCCCCATTTGACCACTGCCTTTTCAAAAAACTAAAAAGTTTTGCCCTTTTTGGGGGTAAAGCTGAAAA
>VBAQ01000330.1 GCA_005883765.1 Bacteroidota bacterium | reverse complement strand
TGCACGAACTGGAGACGATCTTGCTCGGCCACCCGGACCTGCGACATATTGCCGACACTTTATCTATTCTTGAAAACCAGGTAACCCCTTTTGAAGACAATAGTGAAGCACAGGATGCTTTTCAAAAGCACGCTGAAAAAATCTTGAAGACCGATGCGGAATTCGAAAAACACTATGCCGGTCACAACCGCGTAGTGGAACTCGACGATAAACTCAGGACTAGGACAAAAAAATGGGCTTTGGCATTATTGGCAGTTGTT
>VBAQ01000322.1 GCA_005883765.1 Bacteroidota bacterium | reverse complement strand
ATTACGATTAAAATTTTGCCAGGTATCTAAAGAAATTCCTACAGATGGTGAAACACCTTCAAATCCCATTCCCTCACCGGTTGTGCCTACACTTGTGCTGATGGGTTGAAGAATAATGGGTTGAAGAATAAAAACGATCCCGTCGGCGCCACTGAGATCCTTGCAACCCAGGTATACGTTGAAATGAAAATCAAAGGAATTACTCAGGTCGATCTTATTGGAATTCCATACGCTTCCGCTTTGGGTGATCTTTTCCGTAGTAAGTGTATAGCAATTGCAATTATTTTTCGAAGCCGAACCGTTAAGAATATATTGAGAGAATGAATGGTATGAAACAGCAGCAAACAGGATTACGAAAAAATAATGGCGCAACTTCTTCATGTTATGTACTCACATGTTTCACTCAAGATAAAAAAGATATTAGAGATAAAAGCTGACTTAGGCGCTAAGCTTGGTTAGCTCCTCCGAAGGAGTCTCCAACGGAGTCCTTACGGACCTTGCGGACCATTCGTTTTTTCCAAGGCCGGGAAAAACATGTCTTTCGCTATGATAGGATGATCGAACAAGCGGCCCGCTTTCTACATAATCAAATCCAAGACCGTATCCAATTTCACGATACTCGGCAAATTCATCAGGATGAACAAAACGGACTACAGAAAGGTGCTTTTTAGTAGGTTGGAGATATTGTCCAAGAGTGATGACGTCAACACCGACGTTGGCAAGATCACTCATGGTTTGAATCACTTCTTCTTTTTTTTCGCCAAGGCCAAGCATAATGCCGCTCTTTGTGCGCATACCGCCTTGTTTCAAGGTTTTCAGCACATCCATACTGCGCCAGTATTTCGCCTGTATGCGAACCTGCCTTGTGAGTCGCTCAACTGTTTCGATATTGTGACTAACCACTTCGGGGGCGGCGTCAGTGACGCGTTGAATATTTTCTTTCTCTCCCTTGAAATCAGGGATCAAAGTTTCGAGAGTTGTATCGGGATTGAGTGCCTTGACCGCCTTTATGGTATTATACCAGATAACAGACCCGCCATCTTTTAGCTCATCGCGATCGACAGATGTAATCACCGCATGTTTTACCTTCATAAGGTAAATAGCTTCTGCCACCCGCTGTGGTTCATCCCAATCAATCGCCTCGGGACGGCCTGTAGCAACTGCGCAGAAGCCACAACTGCGCGTGCAGGTATTGCCAAGTATCATAAATGTCGCCGTACCTGCTCCCCAGCACTCGCCCATATTGGGACAATTGCCGCTTTCGCAAATTGTATGCAGCCTATGCGTATCTACGAGGTTGCGAACGTGTTTGTAATTTTCGCCAATAGGAAGCTTTACCCGAAGCCAGTCCGGTTTTTTGGGCCTCGGTTGTTCTTTGTCTACATCTGCCATCGGGAGTTCGATCATTGCTCCGAGTTTTATTTCTGAGTTTTGCTGAATAGCACCCAGAACGTACAAGAGAGTGACACAACAGACGCTGAATAGTATTACGAATGCTGGTCAAATAATTTTACAAAAATACAGCTATCAGTGTCGGCGGCCAAAGGCAAACGCAATATGACCCTGGAAAAAGAATTGCCTTTGTTTATCAAGAAGAAGTATGGGAATTTTTTCTGTATATGCCTCAACGCTAATACCAATTTCAATAGCCGTGACTATCTCATTGTAGTGCGCCAGGTCAAAACGAAGGGCTGTCTTTGCATAGAGCCCGGGCTTGAATTTAATCTCGCCCCATCCTTTGCCTATTCCTGCTCCACCCTGGATCACGGATTGATCTAAAAACTCAGAGCTATCCTGTGCACTATATTTAATTTCCCTGTTTCCATTTCCATCATTTACTTCTATGTAATAAGGCCGCAGCAACCCAAGTGAAATTCCGCCCTGGTAACTACCTGTCACAGCGACGCCATTTTTGTTTCCCTTTTGACCAAAAAGATATTGCTGACCGAAGCCTAACTTGAGCTGGTAAAAATTATTGACCTTTCCGAAAATGTATGGATTGCCAAAGGAAAAAATATCGGTCGCACTTTTCTCCTCTTTCGGATCTTTTATTTCGGTGAGCTCAGCGCAATATATGTTGGTCTTACGGCGGGTCTTCGCCCTGCCCAATTCGTAAAACACTCCATAACCATTTGTTCGTAACTCGACACCAAAAACGCTTTGCTTGTTATAGATCAGTACGCCCTCCTCTTCCTGCTTGATCAGGGCGTTGACTCGTTCCTGACGTTCCTCTCTGCGTTCCTGTTTTGAAGATTTTTTTTTCGTTGTGTTTTGAGCTGATAAACTAAAACCACATGCCGTAAGAACGGCAAGAATAAGAAGTCTTTTCACAAAATCCCTTTATTTATAGAAACGTAAATTTATGGGAAATTATTTAAAATGACCTCCACGGTAGTTTACGATGGCGACTTGCGAACAAGCTGCACACATTTAAAAAGCGGAAATTCTTTTGAAACGGATGCTCCTGTTGATAATAATGGCAAGGGTGAGCGATTCTCTCCCACCGACCTGCTGGCAACATCACTGGGAACCTGCATGATAACGGTGATGGGTATACGGGCAAGAAAGTTAGGTTTTGATCTCAATGGAATCAAGATCGAAGTGGAAAAGATCATGAGAGCCGACC
>VBAQ01000329.1 GCA_005883765.1 Bacteroidota bacterium | reverse complement strand
TTCGTAAAAGCCATCGCATCTCTCCTGGCGACCACGTTTCCAGACTCGAAAGCCAGGATGACGGGCCGAAATAATGCTCTTTCAAGTGTATTGCAACAGGCGATCACGGGTGACTATCCCGACTTGCGAATTGAATACAGCAAGGTGTTCATGGCAAGCGGATCTTTGTCGCTTACTGTTAACCCCACTGCAACTTCTACAGAACCAGGGGTGATTAATTTTAAGTGGAAAGATGGCACTGGCTATGGCAATGCAAAAGCCACAGACCGACCCATTTTGATCGCGTTTTGTGAAAGCTTAAACGCTTGCAGTTTCATTGTGAGTGATGCTTCGCGTTCTGCTGAAACGGCTTCACTGCCGGTCCAACTGTTCAGTGGGAAGGAAGTGCATACTTGGATTAGCTTCCTGAGTGAAAATGGGAAAGATGTTGCGACCAGTTCTTATACAGGAACTGTAACAGTAGGCTGATCGCGATAGACTTTGAAGATCGCAACTATTGTCGATTGATAACTGGCAATCGACCGATGAATTTCTTAGTATTAAGAAACGAAAAAATGAAACCGGAACTAACCAGAGTTTAACTCAAATGGCCTTATCGTGGTTGCTCAAAGATAAAAGAGTTACTTCGGTGCTGATCGGTGTTAGTTCCGTAGACCAATTGGAAAATAATTTAGGCTGTTTGGATAACCTTAAGTTTAGCGCGGAAGAATTGAGCAGCATTGAAAATATTTTAACGGGCGCCCAGGGCTAGAAGCCTTCTGGCTGATCGCTGGTCGCAACCGCCCATTTAACCCGTCGAAGGATGGGACAATTTCACCAAAATCAGCAGAAAAAAACTTTCCAATCATTACGAAATACTTTTCATAACCGGTTAAAAATCAGATTTTTCCTTTCTATAGCACACCCGGAAAGTTTTTTTCGTCGGCCGCATGTGAATTTTCGTTAATCTCTTTTTAATAATTCCGTTTAAAATGCCACAAATTTTATTTAGTTTGTAGCTGATTTACGAATCGTTATCACGGTTCTAACAATCTTGAGAATCTCTCTTCAAAGTCCTATCAATAGCCGCGATACCCCAATCTCTTAAGGAACCAATCATTGTTTATTGTTAAACCTTAAACTGTATTGACATGCTAAGACTGCAACCGAGCCAAATGTTTATGCCCCGAGCGGCAAATATTACTCTTTACTTATTCAGCCAATAGCCGAAAAATTCTTCAACGTCCTGTAATTATAACCGTCTTAATTACCCTGTTATCATTTAACACGCTGTGATTCCAGGGATCGTGGTTCGCCATTGACGGAAGTTCATTAATAGCCAACGAAGCCAATCATTTTATAGTTAATCCGATTTCACCTGCGAAAACCTGGGATTTTTTTTAAAGGTTTTTGATGAAGTATTTTTTACGAACCCTAAGAATTTTTGAGAACTCAACTGATCCAGGAAATTTACCCAGAATTCCCCGGCGGAGCTTGCTGTGTTTTCTTTCGATGATGATGTGGCCTTCTAAAAGCAATTCTTCAAAAGAAAGAACACGAGCTGTACACTTTTCTCCCTTCCAGTTTCTTTTAAAATTTTTATTTGTATCCCTGATTTTTCTTCGAAGCAATATTTCCTTCTCGCAAATTGTGATTAATGAAGTGGGGATTGCGCCAACAGGGGGAACCGATGGAAATGGTGGTGAGTACATAGAACTGTTTAATAAAAGTGCTTGTACACAAAATATCGGGTGTTTTGTTATTGTGTTTAGTGGCACAAGCGGTACGGGAAATCCCACGGGATGGACAATAAAAATTCCCTCAGGTTTGTCAATTCCATCCGGTGGTTATTTTATTATTGGTGGAATTGCGGGCCAGGCTGGTGTTGTAAATGGCACTGGTTATCCCACAGGAGGCACTCCGACACCTTATACGGGAACAGCAAACTTAGATATTGGGAACACGACATTAACTGCTAACGCCGTTTATATGTTCCAGTTTCTAAATGCCGGAACCCTTTCAGACAACGCCGGCCAAGTCACTCTTTTAAATAATTCTAATCTTGCCATATCTTCTGTTCAGTATAATACTGGAAATAACACGTTTTCATATCCTTTAAGCGCATACACAAGTTGCTCTGTTTCGGGCAATACACAAGGGGAAAACAACATCGGAAATCCGGGAAATGCTTCTCAAAATTTAGTTGCCACTTTTAATGGAAGTGGCGGCCAACATGGAATTTATTTGGATGCAACTGGGAATTATCAAACGACGACCAATTTAACTCCCGGTGCGGCGAATCCTTCGCAAACTTTAGCAGCTACTGCATGTGTTGCCTCAGCATCATCGAATAGTCCTGTTTGCGCTGGCTCATTATTAAGTTTATCCTCAAACGGCTCCGGTGGAACGGCACCTTATACTTTTGACTGGACAGGGCCAAATGGATTTACATCCTCCGTACAAAACCCAAATATTGCAAGTGCTACTTCTGCAGATGCGGGAACATATACAGTAACCGTAACTGATGCAGTTGGATGTACATCATCAGCAAGTGCTTCTGTTACAGTTAATACACTTCCAACCTGTTCAATTACTCCTAATACCAATGTTTGTCCCGGTTCGACTAATACATACACTTACAGTGGAGGAACATCGGGCCTTACCTACAGTTGGTCTGTGACGAATGCCACAATTTCTGGTTCTTCTACCAGTTCAAGTGTGCAAGTGGTTGCCGGCAATACTTGCAACGGAAGCTTTACGGTTAATCTCAATATTACTGATG
>VBAQ01000032.1:20393-23887 GCA_005883765.1 Bacteroidota bacterium | reverse complement strand
ATCATCGTCCATGCCGTTGCGATTACCGCTAAAACAAATGACATTCTTATATCCGGCTTTCACCATCAGGGGGATCACGTCAAGATATTCTTTTACTAATTGTTCATGAAATTTTTTGTTGTTAAAACCTTCGGTCAGGCTCACCTTGCCATTGATATAGCACATGGAACTGTAAATGCCATATTTCTGCAGTGTAGGCCAATCCTTAGGCGCGATGAGGTCAATGGCGTTAAATCCGATTTTTTTTACAACCTGGCAAAGTTGATCGAGAGATAAAAAATTGTAGGTCCATTGGCAAACCGAATGATTGATGTTGCCTTTGAGTTTATGACCCTGTTCCATATTTTCAGATGACGATAATATGTGACCTGCCGCACCCAGAGCAAGCGGAGTTATGGCAAGATGTTTTAGCGCTTCTCTTCGGGTTGTTTTTTTCATTTGTGCCGCAACCGTTTATAAAATCACGGTGGAGAATTCTTTGCTCTGGCTTGAGGTTTCTGAAAAACGCCATGAATATAAGCAAAAAACAAGTGGCACGTTTCACTCGGCTACACCATGGCCACAGGTTCTGCATGAGCAGCCGTTCTCTTGTTGTCTTTAAAAAACAACTCAAAAAGAAGAAGCACAATGGCAGCGATTCCTGAAGGGACCATCCACACACTTGTCCAATTCACAATTTGATTGACAGTGTAATGATCTTTCACGTAGCCTGATAATAAAGTTCCGATCCACATACCGATGCCGTAGGTTGCCATCGTGATCATTCCCTGTGCCTGGCTCTGAATGCGAATGCCGGCCTTGCTGTCTGTATAAATCTGGCCCGTTACGAAAAAGAAATCAAAACACACTCCGTGTAAAATGATGCCTGCAAAAAGCATCCACAAGTTTGCGCCTGCATCACCATATCCAAAAAATAAAAAGCGAACCGTCCATGCGATCATGCCCAGGGCGATCATCCATTTGACCCCAAGCCACCTAAAAAACAAAGGAATGAGCAAAATAAAAAATGCTTCAGAGAATTGTCCAAAGGTCATGTTGCTGGTTACATTTTTCATGCCGGCATCCGTAAGAAAGAGGTTGGTCAGGCTGTAGTAAAATGACAAAGGAATGCAGATCAAAATGGACGCGATAAAGAAGATGGTGAACGAGCGATCCTTAAACAACACAAAAGCATCCGCACCCAGCACCTGGGCAAATGTGGTTTTTGTCCCCTTCGCTTTCGGAGGTGTGCTGGGTAAGAAGAAACTGAGAATTCCTAAAAGAGCTGAAGCCACGGCCGCCATTTTAAAAGTAAATGCAAGGTCCTCTGTGCTCACATGAAAAACTTTATCGATCAACCATCCGGTTGCAATCCAACCAAGGGTTCCCAGCACACGAATCGACGCAAACTCTTTACTGGGATCATTCATTTGCCTGAAGGCGACAGAATTTGCAAGGGCCAGCGTCGGCGCATACATCAGCGAATATAAAAGAACGAGCCAGTAAAACGTATCCGGGTTATCCAACGTAGTAATGAAGTATAAAATGGCGGCGCCGATCAAATGCAAGACTCCGAGCACATGTTGTGCTGAAAAAAATTTATCTGCGATCATTCCTACGAAAAAAGGCGATATGATAGTGGCTATCGCCATGGCGCTGTAGGCGGCGCCTATCTGTGCACCGCTTGCGTGCAATACTTTGTCCAGGTAGGTGCTCATTGTTACATACCACGCGCCCCAAATAAAAAACTGGAGGAACATCATGGCGGATAACTGGACTCTCGTTGTTGGTTTCAAAATATTTTTTTGATTTATGAATTTAGGCTGGAATAACAGCCTGGCTGGGATGATAATGTTTTCGCCTTGCGATGTAAATTACAATAAACACAACCAGGAGTATTGCTGGCATGATGGCGACTTTCAAGAACGTATTTGAGCCCGCCATGGCATCTGCTTGCGCTCCGGAATATCCTGACTGCGCGGCGGTTGCTTTGAAATTATCGTACCATCTTCCCATCAGCGGGATTACAAGCGACGTGGAAAACATGCCAGCTCCACCCATCAGTGAAAGACCCAGTGCGCCGGTGTTGGGCAGATATTCGGATACGAACCCCAGCATGGTAGGCCAGAAAAAACAGATACCCGCTGCAAAAACGAATGCTGCGCCGAATGCACCATAGCCACTTGATCTGCTCAATAAAAATAAGCCGATGCCGGCGAGAAGAGCAGATAGTATAAGCATGCCATTGGGATTGAGACGATGCACGAATGGGCCTGCGAATGAACGGCCGATGGCCATTAAGCCATTTATAAACACGAGAACCAAAATCCCCGACACGCCCGCGCCTTGCAGTAAAGCACCAAGCCATTGATTTGTTCCTAATTCCGTAGCCGCGGTTAAAAACATGCAGGCCAGCATGATCAAGAACAAAGGATTAAGAACCGACGAAAACATTTTTGCCGTGCTGACACCGCTGGTTACTCTTTCCGTCTGAGGAAATTTCAGTTTGAAGAACAAGAAGCCATAGATCAGAGCTGGAATAATTAACAAAGCAATCAATATGCGCCAATCAAGTTGCAATTTATCGATAATGAAGTAAGAAAGAAGTCCGCCGATCACGATGCCTCCCGGGAACCAAACATGAAATCGATTAAGCATGGTGGTTTTATTGTCAGGGAACAAAGTGACTGTAAGGGGATTGCAGGCCGCTTCCACCATTCCGTTCCCAATGCCGATGCACAGCGTACCGACAAAAAGCATGGTGGCAGTGCTTGCAGTAAGGTATACAATTATTCCGGCCACGTGTCCAACAAAAGCAAGAACCAACAATCTCTTCATTCCGATGACGTCGCACAAAGGACCGCCAAATATCATCGCTAAAGTGAATCCATAAAATGCGGGGCTAAAGATCCAGCCTAGTTGTTCATGTGTGAGATTAAACTGTCTGCCCCACACGCCTTCAAGACCTGCCCGAAAGGCGAAGGTCATTGCAGTAAAGATGAGTGCAATCCTGCTTGCCAGGAATAGTTGGTTGCGGTTCACGGCTTGCATATCGTTATTTTGAAAATGAGGTTAGAAAAACTAAATGTACTATTTTTAAAAATACATTCTCGCTTCGTGCTGATGAAATAAATTTACACAAACCATTACCATGGCAAACAGAAAATTAAAAATGGGAATGATCGGCGGAGGCCCCGGTGCATTCATCGGTGCTGTTCATCGTATTGCTGCAAACATGGACGGAGAGATCGAACTGGTTTGCGGAGCATTTAGCAGCGATGCTGAAAAGTCAAAACAGCAGGGAGAAGTTCTGCACCTTTCCCAGCAAAGGATCTACGGATCATACAAGGAAATGATCCGGAGAGAAGCCGAACTTTCACAAATAGCCAGGATGGATTTTGTCAGCATCGTCGCTCCTAATGATCTTCATTTTCAACATTCCAAACTTGCACTTGAAAATGGTTTTCATGTTCTTCTGGATCAGCAAATGACTGTTTATCTTGCCGAAGCCAATC
>VBAQ01000032.1:1956-20210 GCA_005883765.1 Bacteroidota bacterium | reverse complement strand
GTTGGTTGAGTATGGCTTTGGAAAACCAGGATCAAAAACAGGCCGCATGGAGAACTGATCCGAACAGAAGTGGTGCTGCGGGCGCTATGGGCGACATCGGCACGCACGCATTCAATTTAGCCGAGTATGTGTCTGGCTTGCAAACAATAAAAATTTGCGCCGACATCAATATTGTCGTTGAAGGAAGAAAGCTGGATGATGATGGCGCGGCATTTTTGAAATTCAATAATGGAGCTACCGGCGTTTTGTTTGCCACGCAAATTGCTGCCGGCGAAGAGAACAATGTTAAGATAAGAGTCTATGGAGAAAGAGGAGGATTAGAGTGGAAACAGGAAGATGCAAATACATTGCTGGTAAAATGGCTTGACAAACCAACTGAAATTTGGCGTGCGGGCACAGGGTATTTAAGTTCTTTTGCGAAGCACAACACGCGTACGCCAGCAGGACATCCGGAAGGTTATTTGGAAGCATTTGCCAATCACTATCGCAATTTTGCTTTGTGTGTGCAAGCGCAAATGAACGGCAAGAAGCCAGAACCAGAGTGGCTCGACTTTCCCGGCATTGAAGATGGAGTCAGGGGAATGGCATTTATCGAAACGGTAATTGCCTCAGGCAAATCGGATCGTAAGTGGACGGACTTTAAGATTTAGATTCAAATGCTCAAAGCTCAATGGTCAATGTTCAATGCTCAACTTTTCAATGATGGCAAACGAGCTTGAACATTTATTGAGGCAAGTGACGCGAGGATGACCTGAGTTCCTAAAGTTGGATGAACCTCATTTTATGATAGATAAAAAGTACCATCTTGAAGATCGACTGGTTGAGTATGGCTGTAGAATGATCGATGTTATTGAGGCGTTGCCCAAGACGAGAGCCGGAAATTATATAGCAGGCCAATTAGTCAAGTCTTGTTTATCGCCGGCATTTAATTATGGCGAGGTGCAAGGTGCAGAATCCCGCGATGATTTTATTCACAAGCTGGGAGTGGTTTTGACGGAATTAAAGGAATGTAGAACCGCTTTGAAAATAATCCGACGAAAAGAATTGATAAAGCCAGTTAAACGAATAGACAGCATTTCCGAAGAGACAGAAGAACTCATTGCTATTATTGCAAAGAGTATCGAAACGGCAACCAGGAATAAAAAAGGTGGTTCGTCAAAGTGAGTGTTGGTCGCTGTCGAGAATAAAGCTGGCAAAATGCAAAGAGATTGCTCAATGATTAATGTTCAATGCTCAACTTTTCAATGATGCTACAAAATGAACATCGAGCATTGATCATTGAGAATTGAACATTTAAAAATCCCGATTCACTTCAATTCTTGAATAACAATGACAACAGTAAAAGGTCCTGCTATTTTTTTAGCACAGTTCATGGGTGATCAGCCACCTTTCAACGATTTGAAATCAATTTGTCAATGGGTAAAAAGTCTTGGCTTTGTCGGTGTGCAGATCCCAACGTGGGATGCGAGATGTATCGACCTCCAAAAAGCTGCCGAGAGTAAAA
This sequence comes from Bacteroidota bacterium, assembly GCA_005883765.1. Taxonomy (GTDB): domain Bacteria; phylum Bacteroidota; class Bacteroidia; order Chitinophagales; family Chitinophagaceae; genus VBAU01. Next base: position 18,706 of record VBAQ01000032.1, on the reverse strand, counting down.
CCTACGTTGATGAATTGAAAGGTACCGTAAACGAATGCGGTTTGGAAATAACAGAGCTGTCGACACATCTCCAGGGCCAGCTGGTAGCTGTTCATCCCGCTTACGATACGCTGTTTGATGCGTTTGCTCCATCATCTGTGCATGGTAATCCGAAGGCCAGGAGAGAGTGGGCTGTGCAACAATTAAATTGGGCGGCTAAGGCCTCAAAAAATTTAGGATTGAATGCGCACGCTACTTTTAGTGGGGCCTTACTTTGGCCTACTGTCTATCCGTGGCCGCAACGGCCGGCTGGACTGGTTGAAACCGGCTTTAAAGAATTAGCTAATCGCTGGCTCCCTATTTTGGATGTGTTTGATGAAAATGGTGTGGATGTGTGTTATGAAATTCATCCGGGTGAGGATCTGCACGATGGAATTACCTACGAAATGTTTTTGGAAAAAGTAAAGAATCATCCCCGCGCATGCTTGTTATACGATCCTTCTCATTATGTTTTACAATGCCTGGATTACCTTGAGTACATCGACAACTACCATGAGCGGATAAGAATGTTCCATGTAAAAGACGCCGAGTTCAACCCAACGGGAAAACAAGGAGTGTATGGTGGATATCAAAGTTGGATCGACCGTGCCGGCAGATTTCGTTCTTTGGGGGATGGCCAGGTCGATTTCAAATCTATTTTTAGCAAGTTTGCGCAATACAATTTCAAAGGTTGGGCCGTGCTGGAATGGGAGTGTTGTATCAAACATCCTGAGGACGGAGCGAAGGAAGGGGCTATTTTTATCAGGGACCACATCATTCGTGTCACGGAAAGAGCTTTTGATGATTTTGCCAGCGCGGGCAGTGATGAAAAATTAAATCGTTCGGTTTTAGGATTGGATAAATAACTTTACACTTAAACCAGACAATATCATGAAAAAATTTTTTCTCTTTTCATTTGTGATCGGTGTGCTTGCAGCTTGCGGAGGAAATGAAACAAAATCAAAAACAGAAGAGGCCAAACCAGCCGACATTACAAAGAATCCTGACTATCAAAAGGGATTAGAGTTAGCGGCAAAGAGCGATTGTTTTACCTGTCACCAGGTCGAAGACAAACTCACCGGGCCGTCTTATCGCGATGTGGCAAATAAATATGCAGCCATGCCGGATACGATCGTGGCCCATCTTGCCGGCAAAATTATCACCGGGGGCAGCGGAGTTTGGGGACAAATAATAATGACGCCACATCCGGCACTTTCGGAAGCGGATGCAGAAGCGATCGTCAGGTATATTCTTTTGCTTAAAAAATAATCAATGCCAAAAATTTTCATGATTGCCGGCGCCTTCATCATGATGATGGCGTGTAATTCTCAGGGCGATAAAACGAAGGATAACTCCATGCAAACTGACACTGCAAATTCATCAGGAACGGGAACGCTTGCCAACGGTTGGATTCCTTTATTTGACGGGAAAACGACAAACGGCTGGCATAAATACGGCGGTGGCCCCGTGGGTCCAGCGTGGAAAATCGCTGATAGCACTTTGAATCTTGATGCAACGGAAAAAGAATCCGGGGGGACAATAAAGGGTGGAGGAGACATTGTAACGGATGAGGAGTTTGAAAACTTTGATCTGAAACTGGAATGGAAGATATCAAAAGGAGGAAATAGTGGCATCATGTTTTGTGTGCAGGAGGATTCTACAAAATATAAACATCCTTACGAGACTGGACCAGAAATGCAGGTATTGGATAATGAAGGCCACCCGGACGGAAAAATTCACAAGCATCGGGCCGGTGACCTGTATGATCTGATTGCTTGCAGTAAAGAAACAGTAAAACCAGTGGGAGAGTGGAACCAGGTTGAGATAAAACTTTTGAACGGAAAACTTGATTTCATTCTTAACGGCGAGAATGTCGTATCTACGACCATGTGGGATGACAATTGGAATAAAATGGTGGCCAACAGCAAATTCAAGACGATGCCAGGTTTTGGAACTTTCAAAAGAGGCCATATTGACTTGCAGGATCATGACTGTACAGTGTGGTATAGAAATATCATGATCAAAAAATTATAATTTAAAGGACCGGGTTCTGTAATTTCCACAGTACAATTGTTCAAGAAACTTTGTGTAAAGGATTTTGTGAATAGATAAAATGAAACATCTATTAATAACCTCCGAAGTGTAAGCAATCCGTAAGGAGCTCCTTCGGAACAAAACCAATATCATGAGCACAGATATTTTCGCGCACATCAACTGGCTTGCCGTGCTGGTAGCGGCAGTTGCTTTTTTCCTCCTCGGAGCCGTTTGGTATTCTTTTTTATTCAGAAATGCGTGGATCAAGGCATCGGGAGTGAATGTGAATGATCCCAATGCAAAGAAAGGAGTGGGCGCTCTGTTCCTCTCTTCTTTCATCCTGATCTTTATTACCAGTATTGGCCTTGCATTGGTCATCGCACGGGTTGGTGCAGAAGGATGGATGACCGGCTTAAAAGTAGGATTGATTGCGGGAATTTGTTTCTGTGCTACTTCAATTTCTAATTCCTATTTGTATGAAAAAAGACCAATGGCACTCCATTTCATCAATGGCTTTTACAATATTGTGGGGTGCGTTATTGGAGGTATCATCATTTCTGTGTGGAAATGAGTTCCAAAGTTAAGGGGTTCCAAAGGTTTCAAAGGTTCCAGGGTTTCAGAAGTTCCAAAAGTTTCTTAATAAGGAACCTTTGAAACTCCTACTCGACCTTGGTGATCTTTAAAACATTTGTAGGTAAGTGAAGGTGAACGGGCGTGCTGCCTGTGCTTACGGCGACGTTCCCGGTTTTTAGAAATCCACGTTCTTTCAAAATATCTATCTGGTCCTGGAAAATATCATCGAGGCTTTCTTCTTCACTGTAATAAAATGCTCTTACGCCCCAGCTAATACTCAGCTGGTTTACTAGGGAACGAACTTTTGTGAAAATATACAGCGGGGCCTTTGGCCGATAACTGCTTAACATAAAACCGGTATAGCCGCTTTGAGTCATACCGATCAGAGCATCGGCATTGCAATCTTTGGCAAGGTTGCAGGCATTATAACAGATCGCGTCACTCAAAAAGGAGGGAGAGTGAGGCTGAGGTTGCAAAACTTCTTCAAGATTATAGCGGTAGTCCGTTCGTTCTACTTCCATGATTATTTTTCTCATGGTTTCCACAACCAGTGTGGGATGCTGGCCTGTTGCTGTTTCCGCACTCAGCATTACCGCATCCGCGCCTTCCAATACGGCATTTGCAACATCAGTGATCTCACTTCGGTTAGGCTTGGTGCGTTCGATCATACTCTCCATCATTTGCGTGGCAACGATCACAGGCCGTGCACGATGAAGACATTTGCGTATTAATTGTTTCTGGATAAGAGGCACCTGCTCAATGGGAAGTTCTACACCCAGATCACCTCTTGCGATCATAATGCCGTCCGACTCGATAATGATATCCCTAATGTTCTGTAATGCTTCGGGCTTTTCGATCTTGGCAATAACCTTTGTTCTGCTATTTGCCTCTTGTAATCTATTTTTTAGATTGATAATATCTTTTGCAGTACGTACAAATGAAAGCGCGACCCAATCTAGTTTCTGTTCGATAACAAATTCAAGATCTACAAGATCTTTCTCCGTTAACGCAGGTAAAGAAATTTTTGTGTCGGGAAGATTGACCCCTTTTTTTGAGGAAAGAATACCGCCAAGAGTGACCACAACCTGTACATCATTGTTCTTTAGAACCCTGGATACTTTCACCTCCAGCTTTCCATCATCGATCATGATCGTGTTGCCGATCTTTACATCTTTGTGAAGGTTAGGATAAGAAACATAAATTCTCTCTTTAGTCCCGAGAAGTTTTTCATTGGTAAATGTCAGCACATCCCCAGGCTGTATATCAATCATCCCATTCTCAATTTCACCCACTCTAAGTTTAGGTCCCTGCAGGTCCCCGAGAATAGAAATATTGTAAGGTTCCTTTTCGTTTAACTCGCGTATATATTCGATAATCCTTTTTTTGTCCTCATGAGCGCCGTGGGAAAAATTCAGGCGGAAAATATTTACTCCTGCTTTTACGAGTTCAAGAAGCTTTTCATAGGTGTCACAGGCAGGACCAACAGTAGCTACAATTTTTGTACGATGAAATGTATGCTCAATACCTGCTTCCTTGTCCATTTGCTTGTACAGGTACTTCTCTAGATTTCTTGGCATAAAAAAAACCCCCAACCCCCTAAAGAGGGTTTTCAAACGCTCCGAAAATTGACGTGCGTTTTATTTTTTTAAGATTTTTCAATTATTGTTGACTAAAGTTCCGGACGTTGAAGAGTGCGACGCAACAGAAGGTAAATAGTAATTCATCTGCCGACTACATAATCCTCAACCGATTTAATAAAAACCTTTTAATAAAGAAGGATTGACCGACCTGGTTTCTCTGCCGGAAGCGGAGGACAGGGGTTCAACTCGCCAAAATCTTCACGATCTTCAACCATTCGTCACCGATCTTTCCTTTTGTTTTCACAGCGTTTTCCAGCGGTATGTAATGCATTTTATTATTCATGATGCCGACGAATACATTATACCGGCCCTCGATCAAACATTCTACCGAATGATAACCCATCCGGCTGGCAATGAGCCTGTCGAGACAAGAAGGCGAACCACCTCGCTGGATATGGCCCAGGATGCAGACCCTGATTTCTGCCGTTGGTATTTCCTTCAATATTTTTCTCTGCACTTCGTCCGCCCCACCAAAATTTTCTCCTTCAGCAACTACAATCAGGTTGACCAGTTTTTTTCTTTTTTTAGTCTCCTGTAATCCTGTCACGAGTGCATCAATATCGGTTTTGCGTTCCGGTATCAGGATATTTTCTGCGCCGGTGGCGATGCCGCTGTGCAGAGCAATGTACCCTGCGTCGCGTCCCATCACTTCGATCACAAAAATGCGGTCGTGTGCATCCATTGTGTCCCTGATCTTATCAATCGCTTCAACGGCCGTGTTCACAGCTGTATCGAAGCCAATGGTAAAATCGGTACCATAGATATCTTTATCAATGGTGCCAGCGATGCCAATGCAGGGGATATTAAATTCCTGGCTAAATTTTACGGCGCCGCGAAATGAACCATCGCCGCCGATAATGATCATTGCATCGATTCCCCGCTTCTTTAAATTTTCATATCCTTTTTTGCGACCCTCATAATCATAAAATTCTTTGCAGCGTGCTGTTTTTAAAATCGTACCTCCACGCTGAATGATGTTGGCCACGGAACGGGATTCCAACTTCATTATGTCGTCTTCGATAAGGCCCTGGTAGCCTCGCATGATACCATGCACTTCCAGTTCATTATAAATGCCTGTTCGAACCACTGCCCTTATCGCCGCATTCATTCCGGGCGCATCTCCACCTGACGTCAATACACCAATCCTGCTTACTTTTTTTTCAATTTTTTTCAAACGCTATCGGGTTTTGTTTAAAATGAGTTTGTTCTTTCATATAACAGGCAAAAAAAATTGATTCACTCTTTAAAAAAGTTCCGCCCGGCTTAAGTTGTTCGGACGGGCACCAAAAATAAAGGTTTTGTTGGTAATGGGTTTGTGTCACACCAAACGCCTGTTAGTATTCAAGATGGCATTTTGGTGAAATTTTATTTGGACTTCGGATAATTGTTCGGAATAGAACTTTCAAACCAGTCGTTAAAAGAAATGATACTGATTACGGGGTAGTGCAAGAACAATATTTCGCAATGCATCGTCGAGCATTTTATATTTAAATTCAAAACCATGTTTCAAGGCTTTCCTTGCAACAACCCACCGGCTTTAAAGCATCAATACCGTTTCTGTACCAATAATGAAGGCGCCAGCCTCAAGCAGAAATGCGGGAGCATTCAGGCCAAACCTATGACCTGTTACTTGTCTCAATGTTTTCATAAAGGAAGAATTGGGTACGACATGTCTCAATGTTTTCATAAAGGAAGAATTGGATACGACATCAGGCGCAACGCAATTATAAATGCCATCGCATATTTCGTTGTTGAACAGCCAGTCTATCATCCTTGCAACGTCGTCAATATGTACCCAGCTAAACATTTGTCTTCCGGTGCCATGCTTGCCGCCCAATCCAAACTTGCACAAGTTGAAATAAGGCGTAATTACTCCACCGGCACCTAGAGTAATCGCGGTACGCAACGCGATCTTTCTCGTGAGTGGAGTTTGTTGTTCGAAAAATGTCTTTTCCCACTGTTTGCACACCTGCACGGAAAAGTCCAGGTCTAATTGCTTGTACTCATTAGAATTTTTGCCGTGAAATAACCTTGCAAGAAGTTTGTTTTTATTGTACCGTAACTGATCAATCAAATTATAAGACATATTGTCCCTTCTCCCATCACTGATGATGCCGGTGAATTCATCGTTTGGGCGGTCATGTGAATCTTTGTAAATAGTTGAAGACGCGACATTAATCCAAACTTTGGGTGGGCTATTAATACTCCTGATAGCTTCGCCGATCGCCCGAGTCGCCCCGATACGACTTTCCAAAATCTCATGCCGCTGTTTTTTGTGATATCTACAGTTAACCGATTTTCCTGCCAGGTTAATCATCAGGTCGGCTCCGTCAATTTCTTTTTGCCAATTTTCTTCTGTGCGTTGTCCGTCCCATTTTACGTAGCGAATTTGAATACCATCCTTTTCGGTCAGTAATTTTTCGGTATACAGATTTTTATGTGTAGCTCCTGATTGCCGAGTCAAAACAATAATCTCATTGTCCCCTCCAAAATATTTTGCAAGAAACTGACCGATAAAACCGCTTCCGCCAGCTAGTATGATTTTTTTATCTTTCATTAATGATTTTTTAAATAGCCTGAGATATTCGTAATAAAAAGCCAGGTAAAAATCAAGCTGAAGGAAATGAACAATGTGTTCATCAAAACTTCCCCGATTTTGAAAATTACTTTTTTGGGTATTTGATACATTGGATAATACGCAAATTGTGTCGCTACCTTGCCAGTCCAATACGCGGCGATCAGCCCGGTTATAGCCACGGCTAAACCAGTCTGGCTTTTTAGATCATCGGTAAATAGGATAGAAATTAATCCGAATGAAAAATTTAACCCTTGGATGTAATGACCGTAGGTTTTGGCAATTTCCTGGTTTAATGGTTTCAATTTTTTAATATCGTTATACCAATCAAAGATCACATGACGTATATAGGGATAGATAATTGCGGTAAATATCTGACCAATCGCTCCTAAAATGATGAGCCAGTTTGGTATAATTATTTTTGACATTTTTAATACTTTTAAACTTTCAGAAAATATAGAACATATATATAAAATAAAATCCCGCAACAGCGGGATGAATTAAACATTCTTATTTAATAAGTTTCATGAGACTTCCTACAAACCAATGCTCATCCGCCTTGATCATCATGTCCAGGGTTTTGTCAGCCTGTTTGCCAATGCGTTTCATTCCGCTGACTGTGTCGACAAAGGTTTTTATGCTCTTGTCCCGCTTGTCTCCTTCTACCTCCTCCAATTGATCAAGTAGTTTCAGGAGCGGATCCAGCTCTCTTTTCTTTCTTTCCTTGACAATAAGTCTTACCACCTTCCATATATCTTTTTCTGCGGAAAAAAATTCCTTCCGCTCACCGGGCAGAATAACCCGCTCAACCAGGCCCCAGTTGATCAGTTCCCTGATGTTCATATTTGTGTTACCACGGCTAATGTTGAGTTCTTCCATGATATCGTCCTGCGTCAGGGGGTCAGCACTCACGAGCAAAAGAGCATGGATCTGCGCCATAGTGCGGTTAATTCCCCAATGGGTTCCGAAGGCGCCCCAGCTACTGATGAATTGTTGTTTGGCTTCAGTTAATTTCATGAGACCAAATTACAGATATTTTTTGAAATTTCAAAACTTTTTGAAAAAATAATTACATAGAGTTCCCTGTGAATCCTCAACGCTTTGATCCGGAGTGTACGATAACAGATTCAGGTTTTAAAACGGCTGGCCATGTGTTGCATTGATCAATCTTGTCGTCACATGAGGCATAGGTTTTAAAATGGAGATCAGCATATCGGACATGGCAACACTACCAAAAAATTTTTGTATCCATCGCCCGGTCCAGAGCCTTTTGCCAAATTGTTTTTGCCAGTTGCGGGCATAATCCTGCTCCATTTGCCAGCGTGGGATCTTATTTTGTAAAAAAAGTCGGATTTGTTCGAAGGCGATCTTGCTTCCATGCAAGGCCATGCTCATACCATTGCCGCAAAGAGGCGTGATCATGCCCGCGGCGTCACCAACCATGATCACGTGGCCCTCCACCTGCGTTTTTCTTGAAAAACTTATTTGAGAAATAGTCACCGGCGAGGCATAAAGCATTTCGGATTCCAAAAAGATCTTTTTTAAATGTGGATTCTGATGCAATATTTGTTTTTCCATCTGAGGGATGGAATTGCCCGATCGCTCGAGATTTTTTGCTGTGCTCAAGTAGCAAAGACAATATTTTTCTTCCTCAATTTGTGAAATGCCACAATAACCGTCTTTGAAATTGTGCAGGGCGATCAGGTCACACGGCCAGTTAGTTTTTACATGATACTTGACGGCTATGTAATTGTTCAATTTGTTTTGCTTTTGTAAAATGAATCTGCGCTTCCATTTGACATCGAGATTACTCCGTTTTCCAAATGTTCCGGCTACGATCCTGGATCGCCAACTGCCAGCAGCCGAATGCATAGAAAACAGGTCCTTTTCAAACTTCACGTCATCTACTTTTGTTCCTTCAATCACTTCAACTCCACTCTGCCTGGCGATCCCCGCGAGCATCGCATCAAGCTTGTACCTGCTGATGCCAAATCCTCCCAGTGGAAGATCCTGTTCGAGTTGTTTTCCATTGGCGGCCGTTACCAGTAATCTTTTTATGATCGGTAAATTCATCTGGCTTAAAGGAACTCCAAGCTCTTCCAGGAAATCCCAACTCTCCAAACTGACATACTCTCCACAGACCTTATGGAAAGGATATTTTTCTTTTTCGAACAAAACGGTTTGGTAACCTGCCCTTGCACTTTGAATAGCTAAGGCAAGTCCTGCGAGCCCACCGCCAACAATAGCAAGGTCATAAACCCCCAAACCCCCTGAAGAGGACTTTTGTACATTCATAAATCTTGCTGCTTCTTTATTCATTTGAGTGCTTATGCTGAACAACCAATAACCATCTAAAGGCCCATTTCCAGTTTATTTGAGCATTGTCTACTGAATCTGCCTGTCCGGCGGGCAGGCATTGAGTACTGTCCGAAAGGACTCCATTGGAGAGCAATTCCAATTCCTTTCTTTTAAAACCCCTTAACACACTCAGAGGTGCGTCGTTCTTTACCAAATAACTTTTCGAAAAAAATTTTGTTAGCCATCTTATCGAATAGTAGGCAAGTGGATGCCGGTGAAGATCGTTGATAAAAAAACCAACCCGGGAATTTTCTTTCATCCATTTCAATACTTCCATGACTTCTTCGTCTGTAAAATGATGACAGAACAGGGAACTGAAGATAACGTCTGGTTTTTCTTGAAGCTTCAGCAACTTATAATCCGAGGTGTAAAATTCAATGCCTTCATTCTCCTCTCTTGACCTGGCAAATTCAATGCAATGGGGATTGATATCAACTCCAGATAATAAAACTTCAATTTTTTTCTTTTTGCAATAATTTTTTATTACCCGCAGATTGTCGCCGCCTCCGCAACCGATTTCAAGAATTGAGATTGCTCCTATCAATCCGTTGGATCCATTGTTGATAGTATCGATGATAGTCCTCAGTGCCGCTAACGTGATCTTGTGGCCACCCAGCCTGGTATTTATAACATCCAGCTCTTTCATATTTTGTTTGATATCTTCAAACGGAATATCATCGCGGTCCAGTAATTCTTTTTGATATGATCGTTTGGAAAAGTCCATACACACGCCTGGCCCCTAAAGGGGAATTGTGAAAATTAATAAGGGACGAATATGCGTGCAGGCGCACATGCAGATAGAATCGCAAGTGGTGTACGTGCTCAATAGAGAACAGGAAGTACAAGAGAGTGACACAACAGAAGTTTAAAAGTAGTACAAAAGCTGGTTAAAAAAACTAATCAACATGAAGCTACAAAAGTTTCCATAGTAAGTCCCGGACCGAAGGCAGCTCCAAAAATTTTTTCCTGTTTTGAAAAAGGTTCCTTCATGATCCTTTTTAACACAAACAATATTGTTGCTGAAGACATGTTTCCAAACTCTTTCAGCACCGTATAGCAATGATGCAACTCTCCGTTTGTTAATTCAAGGCTTTTATGAATGGCGTCCAAAATTCTTTTGCCGCCGGGGTGAACGCACCACCGGGTGATCTCATGTTTTTTTATTCCTGCCTTTTCCAGCGCTCTCATGACCAAAGGACTAAAATCCTCTTCGAGCAATTCGGGAACGTATCCGCTCAACGTCATCAAAAAGCCGGACGAAGATAATTCCCAGGCCATATCTTTTTTTCCTCTTGTGATTACTTCGGAATAAAAATGATCGAGCTGTAAGCCTGTTGCTTCGTGCTCATCATTCACTACCAAAGCTGCAGCTGACCCGTCGCCAAACAGAAGAGAAGAAGTAATATTATCGATCGTATGTTCTTTCTGAAAATGCAGCGTACATAGTTCAGTGCAAACGATCATCACCTTTGCTTTTTTTTCAGACTTGCAGATTGCATCAGCAATTTTTAATGCATGGATGGCGGCATAACAGCCCATAAAATTTACCGAAGTGCGGTAGATGTTTCTTGGAAGGTCCATTAAATCGAGCACCTGCAGATCAAGTCCCGGTGCACTCATGCCAGTACAACTTACGGTAACGAGATGGGTAATTTGATTGCCTTCTATAAAACCATTGATGCAATTGCGAATGGCCGCGACTGAAAGAGTGCCCGCGTATTTATCGAACAATTCCATTCGCTGCTCAAGAGACGGGAAGGGCTCAAGATTTTCGCTTGCTGGATAGAATTTCCAATCTTTTATTCCACGGCTATAGTCGGGAACCACAGAATACCTGTAATCAATCCCGCTATGCTGGTACAGAAATTTCAGCTTCCGGTTTTCCTTTACATCCAAAGCAAACACCCGCTCCATGAATTGGTGTATCTCCTGCTGACTGTGCCTGTAATTGGGTAACGCCGTGCCTATCGAAATAATTTTACTCAACTGACCTCAGAATTAACAATGTTAAAAAACAAATGGCTGTACAACATGAGGCAAGAACATTCATCCATAAACTATTTTTGAAATTTGCCTCTGCCTCATTCCTCCACACCTTTCTCATCCAATTCAAAAAAAACAAAACCATTGGCAACATACAGCCTAAAAAAATATAAAATGAAGCCAACCTGTCCTGCTCATAAAACGTGATAAACATCAGTAGGGTTGCTGCTGCAAAAATGCCGCCACAAAAAACAAAGGTTCCTTTTTTTCCCAGGAACATGCTGATACTCAAAATGCCGTCCCTGCGATCCTCTTCGTGCTGATAAATTTGTGTTAATGGGTAATAACCGCCAATCAGCAAAGCAGCGGCGATCATAGGCGTTAAGGGCACGTGCAGGGCTTTGCTTGCGCTGCTTCCATGGTAAGAGATAAAAAATATTAGTGCACCCTGGAAAACCACAACAGTCAAATAACCAATCACCGGGTATTTTTTCAATCGAATGCCGCGATAACTATAGGCTCTTGATGCAAGAATGTAAAGCAACACGCCAGCGGCAAAATAGAGACTCACGATGCAGGCGATCGCTACAGCCATGATGTCCATCACCACAGTTACAAAAAATAATTGTCTTGATGGTTGTAGGGGTTTTCTCAATCCACCTATGGGAGTTTGATCCCGGTCCATGTAAGAATTATATCCGTTGCTCGAAGGGTAAACAAGAACATGCAACACAAAAAAAATGATCATTGCGTCTCTCCAATTGATTTGAGGCAACTGGCTCAAGGCAAATAAATAAACCGGTAACAGAAAGAATGAAAAATGAAAACGAAGTAATTGTATCGTCGAGCGGAGAAGCAGGAGGGAAAGTTAAATTATTTTTATCGAGCCCGCTTTTGTTTCGATCTGGATAGCTATCGATGCTGTTCTTAATGTAACCTCCGCAATTCAGCATTTTGGGGTAGCCAGTAATCTGGGTTATTCAAGGAGACGGTACAAAATGCCAGAGGTGACCAGGAGCTTTGCTGGAGGCGCTATTGATCTATTTGCTGATGATGGGAATTGTTCCGGGGCTTCCGGGATAAGGAACCCAGGCCAGAACCAATGGCAAGCACCAGGCTGGCGATACCGGTCCATAAAAAAATGCGGGGACAATGCTCATTGAATTTTCCCAGGGTGTAAAAAAATGCGAGGAAGGAAATTCCGGTAGTGAAAAAAGCAAGGGGCCATGAAAATCCGGAGTCAAGATCAGAGTCTCTCATAGAAGTAGGTTTACAACGGCACTAAGTAAGTGCGAAGTTGTCAACAAAATAAATTTATGATACAAAAAAATTGGGTTTTAAGAAATAATACTTAGCCTTCCTACTATTGTAATCTGAGATCTGCAATTTGCGTTTATAAAAAATTGTTCTTCGCGCCAGCTTAATTCATTTTATTTTGCGCAACAATTTCCCAGGTTATGACAACCACAAGGCAGGCTTCGTTGGCTTTTATCCTGATCACAGTTTTTGTGGATGTTACTGGCTGGGGATTGATAATTCCTGTGATGCCTGACCTGATCGCAGGCATGAAGCACATACCTGTAAACCTGGCCAGTGCCTACGGGAGCTGGCTGTTATTTGCGTACGCGGTGATGCAGTTCTTATGTGCGCCCCTCTTAGGTAATCTAAGCGATAAATATGGTCGCCGCCCCGTATTGTTGTTTTCTTTATTTGGCTTTGCAGTTGATTATTTATTCCTGGCGCTGGCGCCTTCCTATGGCTGGTTCTTTGTGGGTCGCAGCATTGCAGGAATTACGGGGGCTAGTATCACGACGGCTTCGGCTTACATTGCCGACATCAGCACTCCCGAAAACAGGGCAAGAAACTTTGGAATGATCGGCGCTGCATTCGGATTAGGATTCATAATTGGTCCGGCCATCGGCGGCTTATTGAGCGGATTCGGCATCAGGGCCCCATTTTATGCTGCTGCTATTTTGTGCCTGCTCAATTTTTTATACGGTTATTTTATTTTACCGGAATCATTAGGCAAAGAACATCGACGTCCTTTCAAATGGAAAAGAGCAAATCCCCTTGGCACACTGCTACAATTAAAAAAATATCCCGCGATCGCGGGATTGATGCTCTCGCTTTTTTTTGTTTATCTCGCTGCTCACGCTATACAAAGCAACTGGAGTTATTTCACAGAATTCCGTTTTAATTGGAGTCATAAAATGATCGGTTATTCTTTAGCACTGGCGGGGTTGTTAGTGGCGAGTGTGCAGGCGGGGCTGATAAGAATAGTTAATCCAAAATTGGGTAATGAAAAAAGTGTGTACCTGGGATTGATGCTTTATTCACTCGGCCTCTTTTTATTTGCATTTGCGTCTCAAAGCTGGATGATGTTTGCCTTCCTGGCACCCTATTGCCTGGGAGGCATCGCCGGACCTGCAATCCAGGCTATCATGACGGGAAATGTGCCACGAAATGAGCAGGGCGAATTGCAGGGTGCTCTGACAAGTATGATGAGCATCACCACAATCATCGGTCCGTTGATCATGAACAATTTGTTTACATGGTTCACTAAACAATCCGCTGCAATTTATTTTCCCGGCGCTCCCTTTTTTCTTGGCGGTCTTTTGATTTTATTCAGTGCCTATCTTGCTTATCTCAGCCTGCAAAAAGGGCATCACCTTGTAGTAAAAGCGGGGTTGGAATAAAATTACTGCAACTGCCCGGGAACGATACCGCACATCCCTACCAAGCGCCATAAGAGGAATTTTGCCGGCACTAACGCTATTTCTGTAATACCTTTTTTAAAAAACGGTATGAGAAAGATAGTGTTGACTTCCACAATCCTCATCGTGATCATTTCATTTTTATCAGTTTCCTTTTCACCCGGCAAAATAAAAAATCGGACCTTTTATACCGATACTCTCGAAGAGGAAAGGTTCAAATACATGAACGAGGTGCTGGCGAGCATCAAGGGTAAAGAAAAAATGAATGTTGATTCTGTATTCAAAAACATTCAATTATTCAAGGATTCTAAGAATTTTACGGCCGAACATTTTCTGTTGATGATGAACATTGGATGGGGAAAAGGCCTCGGGGTCAGTTGCACTTATTGCCATGTGGCGGGCAAATGGGATTCGGATGAGAAACAAACAAAACACATCGCAAGAGAAATGTACGGGATCAGGCAGATGGTGAATGACAAATTAAAAACTATCCAGGGTTTGCAATCGGAACTGCCGCTCATTAATTGCGGCACCTGCCACAACGGTAAACCAATACCCAATAAGGAGTGGTAGGGCAGTTATCCTTTTTCCGCGATGGATCATTGCATGAGCTAATTGAAAGGAGTGATGGAAATCGCTCTGTACAATTTTGCAGGATCATAAATTTTGCCCTGCGTTATTATCAATTTGGTTCGATGAAGATTGGTAATGTCTTCAACGGGATTGCCCTCTACTAAAATGATATCTGCTAATTTACCTTCCTGGATGCTGCCATATTCTTTTTCTTTTCCAGTATAAGTCGCCGTACCATATGTAGCTAATTGCAGAACTTTATTTGAGGGGATACCTGCCTTCACATACAGTTCTAGTTCGCGATGCAGAGTAAAGCCAGCTAGTCCATCGGTGCCCGGAACAATACGAATTCCATTATCATAAAGCAATTTTGTGATCTTCAAAAAAACATCAAATGATTGTCTATATACCTCGTCCATTCCCTGCGGAACTGGTAAACCGCCGCCGCCGGCTTTAATGTTTCTTTGCCATTGTAATGGGAAATGACCAACCGTAGATTTAAACATTTCGGATACTTGTTTATCCCTGGCGGTAAACATTTCTTCAAATACCGCTAAGGTAGGATCCACCGTTATGTTTTTATCTTTTAATAATTGAATAAACTGCCTCATTGCCGCCCCGTGCAGATCAAGCGTTGCCGCTTTTTGAGCGGGCAAGGAAAAGCGAAGGGGTGAACGGGTATCCACAGTATCACCAAAGAAATTTAATACAAGCATATTCATATGAGTAACCTCATCGTAGCCTGCATTGATCGCCTCTGTTGCCGTCATGAAGGCTGGAATATGCCCGGCAACCCGCAGATGATGCTGTTTCGCATCATCTATCAATGGCTTCACCCATTCGGGTTTTATAGAGCTGTAGAATTTTATTTGTTGGTAGCCTTTCGCTGCATAATTCGAGATCGCTTTTTTTCCCTCTTCAATATTGTTTATAAGTACTCCGGTAGGCGCGGCAAAGGGACCAGCCCCATCAATGAACCCGCTCATTATTTCCACACGGGGACCAATAATTCTTCCTTCTGCGATTTGTTTTATACGATCCAGCAGGATTTCGCTGTTACCCATATCCCTCACATGAGTGACACCGGCCGCCATATGCAAAATGCCGTCGGTGTTGTCGGTAAAATGTACGTGCATATCCCATAGTCCAGGCAAAATAGTTTTCCCTTTTCCGTCAATTACGAACGATGCTCCTTTTTCAATACTATTTCCCACGGCAATTTTTTGAATAACGCCGTTATGGATCAATACGTCCTTATTTTTGATGATACTTGCGTCTACGGCATTAAAAATGGTTACAGCGCGTATTAAAATATCTTTGTCTGCCTCCTGGGCAAGGGTTGATGCTAGTTGATTAAAAAAAGAAGTCTGATATTTTTTTTGTATTGCCAGTAGTTCATCAATATTTTTTTCAAAACCCTTTAGGATGCTCGAATTCCATTCGCTGACAGATGCAAAATCCATATTGTTCTCATCAATCCAGCTGTACGAGGGCGTTAAGCCGAACCCATCTATTTGCACCAGCCAGATTGATTTTTGTTCTGGACCTGATGCTACAACATGTTTTTCCAATTCAGTCAGATGGATCTCGCCATAAGGCAACATTTTTAATTTGTTTCCATTTGCTCTCAGCGCCTTTACCAAATGGCCCCCGTTCGCTTTTAACCCCGAATAAAATAGTTTTTCCTTTACGTCTCGTTGCTCGTCTTCTGCATTATTCTTCCATTTAGCTTTCCCATTGCCCAGGCTGAATTCCTCAAATACATCGTTCTTCATATAATCTTTGCCGCTCGCTGATAAATAAGTTGGAAAACCCTGCTCATCTTCGCGAAATACCATCCTCATGCTATCTCCACGGCCGCGGTCATTATATTGGTACCATTCACCAAAACTTCCATCACTGTATTTCCAGTACTTATCAAAGCCTTTTATATTGCCCGAGTTTACGATCGAATAAGTGATAGTGTCTGTAGGCTGACCGAAAGAGATGGAACTAATAAATAAGATAAAGCATAAGAAATATGATCGCGCCATACAAAAATGATTCTGATGAAAGATATATCAATTATGGTAATTACGATTCGTTTATTGCTGCGGGCGAGAAATATGCCGTTTAAATACGCCCTGATCAAGAACTGCCGTTAACGGCTTAAAAATTGTTCAATACAAAGAATGAAAGGCGGGCTGGGTGATAAGGGATGCATATCAATTCTTTTCCTTTTTTTGCTTTTTTCTTGTCGTGCAATTCACAACGAGAGGACAACCCCTGCTCCGACCGTGGCC
>VBAQ01000032.1:0-1913 GCA_005883765.1 Bacteroidota bacterium | reverse complement strand
GGAGGTACTTCTCAATGAGATCGGAAATGCGAAAATTGTTTTGCTGGGTGAATCGACTCATGGTACTCACGAATATTACGCCTGGCGCACCGCGATCACGAAAAAATTGATCAAAGAAAAGGGTTTTGATCTTGTGGCCATAGAAGGCGATTGGGACGATTCATACAAGATCAACCAGTTTATCAGGGGACCCTTGCATGACAGTGCAGAAGTGATCAATGTGTTGAAGCAATATGACCGCTGGCCTTCCTCAATGTGGGGAAACTATGAAATGGTACCAATAATACAATGGATGAATGCTTATAATCAAAATAGATTGGGAAAGATCGGGTTTTATGGATTAGACCTTTACAGTTTTTGGGAGTGGACAGGTGAACCTACCGTGATAGAGGACACGGCCATACAACATGCTATCAAACAGGTAAGAGACTTTTTTTCTGTTTATAACAACGACGCGATGATATACGCGGATTCACTTCGCCACTCCGGATCGAATGGAAGCATGGTAGCAAAACATTTGTGGAATGAAGTGCAAAGATTCACACACAACAGACAACCAAAAGATGAAGCAGATTTTGTTCTCTACCAGCACGCCTGGTTGGTATTCGAAGGAGAACAATATTTCCGCACCACGATCAAGGATCATGTAAAGGCTATTAATCTTCGCGATGCCCATATGGCTGCGACGATAAAAAGGTTGCTTGACTTTCATGGACGGGACTCTAAGGCGGTTGTGTGGGTACACAATGGCCATGCCGGCGATGCAAACTATTCAAGCATGAGCTCCTCAGGCTATATTAGTCTTGCCCAGATATTACGCAATGAATTGGGACGCAGCAAAATTTTTTGTGTTGGCTTTGGAACTTACAAAGGAGCGGTGATGGCCGGTTATAGTTGGAATGGCCGTGTTCAAGAGCAAACGGTATTGCCCGCCAAAGGCGGGAGCTGGGAGTACATGCTGCATAAAATAAATTCTCATAATAAAATTATTCTGTCGAAGGATATTCAAGACAATGTTTCTTTGAATAAATGGATAGAATTTCGCTCTATAGGTGCCGCCTATGAGGGAGCTGCGATTTATAGCCGTTCCATTATCCCAAAACGTTTCGACGCTTTTGTATTCATCGACTCTACGACTGCATTGCACCCGGTTGAAAATTTGCATTAGGTAGTTTACGTAAGAGCAGTCAGTCTTTCTAGACATTACGGCTTTTCAGCGTTGAGGACATAGAAATAAATGACAACACAATTTTTCTATCTAAAAGTTTTTAACTTGGGCTTTTGTTGTTTGCAGCAACCACGTTTGTGAACTGTGCGATTATCATCTAATCTTTGAATGTTAAAATGGAAGCAATAGGAAATACACCTTTGATTAAATTGGAGCGGCTGTCAGAACCCGGTTGCGCCGAAATTTATGTAAAGTACGAAGGAGGAAACCCCACGGGGAGTATGAAAGACCGGATGGCACTCTCGATGATCGAAGGCGCTGAAAGAAGAGGTGACCTAAAACCGGGTGGGAAAGTAGTCGAATATACAGGCGGAAGTACCGGGAGTTCCCTGGCGATGGTGTGCGCGAATAGAGGTTATCACGCGCACTTTGTGTGCTCGGATGCATTTGCGCAGGAAAAGCTCCGGACCATGAAAGCATTTGGCGCGGAGCTTGACATTATTCCAAGTGGCGATGGGAAAATAACTGCAAAGCTTATTCAGTCGTTGATCGACAGGGCAAGAGAATTAAGCAGAGAGCCCAATACTTTCTGGACCGACCAGTTTAATAACGTTGATAACCGGAATGCGTATCATAACATGGCGAAAGAGGTCATAGACGTGCTTGGAAAAAATGTTGATGAGTTTATAATGGGAGTCGGGACTGGCGGATGTTTTTCGGGCAATTCAGAAATATTAAAAAACGA
>VBAQ01000033.1 GCA_005883765.1 Bacteroidota bacterium | reverse complement strand
TCGTACGTTCTGTTCGCTGGCGAGCTTTTCCTCACCCCGATTCTCCCGCCTTCGACGGGATCATCACCCCTCTCCACGAGTGGAGAGGGGAAGGGAAGAGGAAACTCTGCACATCACGCTACTACACATCACAAATCTTCACTGCTTTTTTTAACTGGGCAATTTTTTCATCATTACTATTGCCCAATGGTATAAATTCCTGTGCTACGTAATCCGTAAATCCAGTTGCTAAAATTGCTTTCATGATAGCCGGATAATATAGTTCCTGGGATTCATCAATGATGTTTCTTCCCGGCA
>VBAQ01000031.1:17639-28460 GCA_005883765.1 Bacteroidota bacterium | reverse complement strand
CTCACCGGCGCGGGCGCTAGTGCTGAAAGCGGATTAAAAACCTTTCGTGACAGCGATGGTTTATGGGAGGGATATAATATTGAAGACGTAGCTACTCCAAGAGCCTGGAGAAAAAATCCTCAGCTGGTACTGGACTTTTATAACATGAGACGACGAAATGTGGCAGCAGCAAAACCTAATGCCGCACATATTGGCCTGGCAGAACTGGAAAACGATTTTGATGTTCACATTATCACTCAAAACATTGATGACTTGCATGAACGAGCAGGATCTACAAAAGTATTGCACCTGCATGGCGAAATATTTAAGATGAGAAGCGAAAAAAGTTTTGACTTTGTCAGAGAGATAAGAGGGGACATTATGCTTGGCGATTGCGCCGAAGATGGATGTCAATTTCGTCCGCATATTGTTTGGTTCGAGGAGCCCGTTCCGCTGATCGAAGAAGCCATACCGATCGTACACACTGCTGACCTTTTTGTCGTCGTTGGAACGTCATTGGTGGTGTATCCTGCAGCCGGTTTGGTCAATTATGCCCGCGTCGAAATTCCAAAGTTTATCATCGACAAAAGAATTCCATATACATCTTCTGTTTATAATCTAACAGCCATCGAAAAGACAGCAACCGAAGGTGTGGGAGAGATAATAAAATTATTGAGGAAGCAATCCTGATTTCTTTTGTTGGTTGTCCCGCGATATTTCATGGTGGCTTCAGCAGAGATCTTGCAATTGATCTTCACTCGTTTTTCGTTTCCTGAAATTTGATGTCATGTTTTTCCAGTTCCTTTAGAACGGGTTCATAAATCTCTTTTTTATTGGGTATATGCAGGCCTTTTAATACAATGGTTCCATTCAAAATAAATTTAGTGGCAATTCCTAGAGGAAGGCCAACTGTTTTTGCCATGGCTGTTCTCAAATTATCTTCTCCTTTTACTATCAATGAACTACTGGATTCCCATCTCCTGGCTCCGACCTCATATTTAATTTGATGCATCATCACGATCATGTCTTTGTCACCTGCTTTAAGAGCAAGTTTTTTCTCCAGTGCAAATTGCAAAACATCAGCAGCGCTGCAAAGACCTTTATTCATATAGGTCTCCTTGTCATCTAATCCGAGAAAAAACAATTGTTTCAATGTAAGATTGGCTTCATGCATTTTGTAAGCCAGGAAACTGGCAGCACGATTCTTTACTTCATCCAGCTCAATTTCGACAATATTGCCGTTCTCATCTACGCTCATAAATTCCTCGGGTATCTCCAGGTCCTCTTCTTCTGCTTCTTTTTCGGCCTCCATCAATTTGACAAGATTATTCAGCATTTCTTTTGTTTGCGAAAAACGTTCAGTCAGTTTTTGTTCTAACCATGTACCAAAGCCATTTTTATCCATGTGTTCCTTGAAAATTTCATACAGGTTTTTTCCGTCGGTTTCATATTGCGGAGTTTCATCAGTTAGTTTTAATTCAATAACATTTCTCCACCCGTACATGAAATCAGGATAACGGAGCGTCGTTCGGACGAATGTGTCGGTTTTTTCCAGACCGTAGAGGGAAGCATAGGCCAGGGAATCCCGGTTCGGATACCAGCTTAGGTATCCAAGGTCTGGTATGTCAACAATTCGATCGGGAACAAAAAGTTCTTCGTAGCGCAAATGTTTTTCTTCACCATTTTCCCTGTAGTGTGCGCCTGCTTTACCGGCCATCACTACACTGCGCGGATTCCAGCTGATCTTGTACCGCCATGGATTATCATCACTTTCAGGGGCTACCAATCCACCGCAATGTGATTGAAACGAGGTTACATAACCGCCTTGTGAACGGATATCGTCGATCATTTTCATCGCACTCATGTGATCAATACCAGGGTCCAGTCCCATTTCGCACAAAAACAGCAAGCCATTGTTTTCGATTTTCGACGCAAGGCTCCGAATCTGGTCATCCACGTAAGAAGCCGTTAACAGGTTTCTTTTTAATTCAACGCAATCCTCTGCAACAAGATAATGGAGGGTCGGTGGAAGGAGCGAAATAACTATATCTGCTTCCCGCAGATGTTTCCGCCGCTCGGTTTCAAAGTTAATGTCAAAGGAAATTGCCACACCAAACGATGAATCGCCAATTTTTCTTCTTGCCAGGTCCAGGTCGGTATCCACTACGATCAGCTGCCAGCCCTCTTTTCCTGCATTTTGAAGCAAGTAGTCAATCAAAACAGTTGCTGACTTACCGGCGCCGAATAATAAAATCTTTTTCATTTCCGTTTAAGAGGCGAAAGTAAAAGAAAGTTTGCCAGGTAATTTACGAATGTCATCATTATTTCCTGTTTGAATTATGCAAAAAGCCTGGTAATCTCATCTAAAGAACAAAACAGCTCTATGAGGCTTTACACAACCACCTGTCTTCTGCTATTGACTTCGATCGTTTCTATTTCTATTTCAGCCCAAATCATCTCGGGCCGGGTTTTTGGCGAGAGCGGCAAACCAGCCTCACATGTAACCGTGCAGTTTAGAAACAAATCAAGCGCAGCTATCACAAATGCTGACGGAAAATTTACGATCACCGCAAAAAGACTTCCCGATACTTTAGTTTTTTCTGCGCCAGGGTACGAATCCTATCGCGTTATCGTGACGGAAGAAACAGTAAAAGATCCAAATTTTGAAATTGTGCTGTTGAGTACGAGAACTAAAGCACCCATGGCTGAAGTGATGGTAGCCGGAAGAACAAAAAGGGAAGAAAGTTATTCAGTCTCGACTGACGATGGAGAGGCAGACAAGGCAATAAGGATAAGGGGCGCTACGACGAACAGCGGTGGTTATATCAGGGACAAAAAATTATTTATGATCGACTCTATGCCGGGAGGTAAAGATTCTGTGATCTATAGATCGGGATTGTTGACAGCGGGAGAGGTGAATGACTTTAATAAATGGAAAATGTGGGAAGATTTCCAGGAAAATGAATTTAAAATTTACAGCGATCATTGGGGCTTATATCCTAAGCAGAGGTATAGTGTTCAATTACAGAACAAGGATCATATCGCGGTGATTGGGCAGCCTGTTTTTTTGATTAATAAAAAAACAAAGGATACGGTTTGGTCGGCCGTTACGGATAATACCGGCAAGGCGGAATTGTGGGCGGATATGCATGGATTGAAATACGAATCGGATTATGTGATTGTATCCAAAGCGTCACAAGATGTCAATTCACCTTCAATTTTTGCAAATGGAGTAAACAGGATAGATCTGAATTCTCCGTGTTCAGCATCGAATACCGTTGATATTGCTTTTGCGGTAGATGCCACCGGCAGCATGAGTGATGAAATTGATTTTTTGAAAATTGAATTGGAGGATGTGATCCGTAACACATTTGCTCAACATCCCGATCTGGATCTTCATGTGGGCTCTGTTTTTTATCGCGATCGGGGCGATGAATACCTTAGCCGTCATATCGATTTCCAAACTGACCTCCTGAAAGTTTTAAACTTTATCAAATTGCAACGTGCGGGTGGGGGAGGTGACATGCCAGAGGCCGTAGACGTCGCATTGCAGACAGCTTTGGACAGTTTGCATTGGAGCAGCTCGGCACGCACCCGTATTTTATTTCTTGTACTGGATGCGCCTCCTCACGATGAGGCTAAGGAAAAAATGTTTGAGCTAATCCGAAAAGCTTCCGCCAAAGGAGTACGTATAGTGCCTGTGGTTTGCAGCGGCGCTGATAAATCAACCGAGTTCATTATGCGTAGCATTGCCCTGGCCACAAATGGCGATTATGTTTTTCTTACTGATGATAGCGGGGTGGGACTTCCGCACATCAAACCTACAACAGACGTTTTCAAAGTCGAATTTCTGAACTCGCTTTTGGAAAGGATCATTAAGCAAATGGTGTTTGCTAATAAATGCTCAGAACAAAAAGAAGTGGAAAATTTTAAAAATACTCCTTTGAACATTGAGAAGATAAAGATCTATCCGAATCCGACACAAGGAAATATTGCTATTGAAAGCAAAAAACATCTGAAGGAAATTTATGTCACGGATTTTACCGGCAAAATTTTGATGCGTGTTGAAACGAATGATAAGCAAACAAAATGGTATGTTAGTTTAAGCGCATATCCCAATGCGACCTATCTCATAAAATATATTACAGCAGATGATCAGTGGGGAGCGGAGAAAGTTGTTTTAATTCATTAGGCGAAGCCCCAGTGTTGAAGAACGCAGTTCAAAAGAGTTCCTACAGCCCCGCAGTACTTCTTTGCCATTGTTTAGATTCGATATTTGTAATTCGATAGTCAACCCTTATGCCTCGCTGGCTGTCTGGCACACGAACGGTAACGGCGCCGTTGGCAGAGATGTTTCTGAAGGTAATGATATCTGTTCTTAAGGGTTCCTCACTCGGTTTCATGATCTGCAATTCCACACTCACCTCATCAAGCAAGAAGCCCGAGTTATTATAAACAGTTAATTCAAGCCCCCTGATACCTCCGAAAGCCCCCCGCAAATAACTATTGCTTTTTACAGACACCATGTCCCGAAGATTTTTAGGGTCTGTTTCGATGAAGGATCGTTCAGAATTATTTTTTTTAGCGGAATGCTCAAGGCTATTATTCCTTGTAGTGGTTTCCCTTGTATCTATTTCATCGTTATCACGGACTACTTTTTTTCTTTCGCCGGTGGAAGGATCAACCTCGACATTTTTTTTCGGGACAGTCACTGATTCATCATCTGCAACGAAAACATCCTTTTGTTTTTTTTCAGGGACAATGGCCTTAGGAATAACGAAGCTGGTCTTATTCTGTTTATGAGATTGTATCAATACTTCGGTTCGCGGCGTGATCGAATTCTTTTTTTTCTCTGTTCCCAAAACCAAATTTTGGTTTTCATCTGGCTGTAAAATTTTATCATCAGTTGGCTCCTCCTCATTTTTTTGTTGAGGCGTTGCCTGCTGCGGGACCACTGTTGAAACAGACTGTAGCGCCTTTGAAGAACCATTTTTATTAGTGATCACAAAGCCGATCGCAACTCCTGAAAGCAATAGGAACAATGGGACCAGGGCCGGCTTCACATATTTTCTAAAAATTTCTTTTCTCCTGTTTTTCGTTTTGCGCTGTACAAGAGTATTTATGTACATCTCCTTAATGTCATCAAGCGATTGAGTATATTTTGTTTCCAGTTTCGTTTCTTCTGACTCATGAATGTCAATAGGAGAGTACGATTTTTCCTCGGCTGGATTTTGTCTTTTCTCAACGGGTTCCAGTTTTTCCGGCGTTGGTTTGGCTTTGGGTAAATATTGCTGGTATTGTTGATGTTGATATTGGTCCGGTTTAGGGGTGAATCCATTGGTTTCGGGCATAGAAACAAATACCTGTTTCTTAGGCTGAGGCTGGTATGTTTGATAAGACCGATCCGGAATTTCAGGAATAGTTTTTTTAACAGGATCTTCTGTTTTCAATGGCACAGACTGCTGCCCAGGTTTGACGTAAACTTCTTGCACCGCCTCCTGTTTTATAGTCTCTTCTTTGACGAAATATTTTTGCGGCGGTGTTTCTACATGTGTAGAAACATCAATTTCTTTTGCCGGGGCCTGGGAGATCGGTATTTCAGGTTTTTCAGACTCGGAAGATTTTTTATAAAACCGATCGTAGGGTTGCTCTTCAACAGCAGGAGCGAAGTCTTTCAGCTCTGTGACCTCACTTGGATAACGCCACGCTGCGCTTCGACCATCTACCCAAATAAGATCGTAAGGTTTTAATCCAAGGGTTACCAGGTCATTCAGCGAGTACGGGCCTGACTCTCTATTGCTGCGAAGTAATTTGTATGAAGGCATAGTCACAAATTCAATATGTAAAAAAACGAAAATTTTATGCCGCCCAGTGTAAAAGGCTTGTTATAAAACTATCGCTATCATTAATTTTTGCAATTCATAGAAGTGGAAAAATCAGGCCAAAAAACAACTCGTTCCGTCAGGTTATAAACATATAAAAAAGTACATTTGCACTCTCTGAAAATTCAGTTCAATCAAGGCTCAGAAAGATGAAAGGATTGCGACGCAACAACAGTCCAATCGGAGCAAGAAAGCTGGTATCAAAAACAAAAAATTCAGCAACAGATAAGCATGGAAGATAATTTAACGCCGCAGGAGACGAACGATCAAAATCGCATTATTCCTGTTAACATTGAAGAGCAGATGAAGACTGCTTACATCGATTATTCGATGTCGGTCATCGTAGGTCGTGCCCTGCCCGACGTAAGAGACGGATTAAAGCCAGTTCATCGTCGCATTTTGTATGCCATGAATGAGCTTGGCCTTAATTATAACAAACCTTATAAGAAATGTGCACGCATTGTCGGTGAGGTACTCGGGAAGTATCACCCTCATGGAGACACAGCAGTCTACGATTCGCTGGTGCGCATGGCGCAGGAATGGAGCATGCGATACACGCTGGTCGATGGCCAGGGCAACTTTGGTAACCAGGACGGCGATAGCCCGGCGGCTATGCGATACACTGAGGCGAGGCTGGAGAGATTGGCTGAACACATGCTGGATGATATCGACAAGGACACGGTGGATTTTCAATTGAATTTTGATGATTCGGAAAAGGAGCCATCCATTTTGCCCACGAGGATCCCGCAGTTGCTGGTAAATGGCTCAAGTGGAATTGCCGTAGGCATGGCGACGAATATGATGCCGCATAACCTGGCGGAGGTGATCGATGGTTGCATCGCTTTTGTTGACAAGCGCGATATAACGATAGAAGAATTGATGCAGCATGTGAAAGCTCCGGATTTTCCGACTGGAGGAACTATTTACGGAATGGAAGGAGTGAGAGCAGCGATGCATTTTGGCCGCGGCAGGGTAGTGGTCAGGGGAAAACTTTATGTTGACACCAAGGCAAGCGGTCGCGAACAGATCATTATTTCTGAGGTACCGTTCCAGGTTAATCGCGATGCATTGACAAATAGAATTGGCGAGCTGGTCAACGAAAAAGTAATTGAAGGAATTGCTCATGTAAATAATGAATCAAACAATAAAGAGGGAACCAGGATCGTGGTTGATCTGAAACGTGACGCGATCGCTAACGTTGTGATCAATCAATTATACAAATACACAGAACTCCAGACAAGTTTTGGGATCAATAATGTGGCCCTCGTGAGAGGCAGACCGCGGACGCTGAACCTGAAGGAAATGATCAGCGAGTTCGTTGACTTCAGGCACGAAGTAGTTGTGCGGCGCACGAAATTTGAATTGAGAGAAGCACAAAAGAAAGCCCACATTTTGCAGGGCTATTTGATCGCTCTTGATCATTTGGATGAAGTGATCGCTTTGATCCGCGCTTCAGCTACACCTGAAATCGCGAAGGAAGCGTTGATCAATGCAGGCTGGGGTCTTGATGAGATACAAGCCAAGGCCATACTCGATCTGAGGTTGCAACGCCTGACGGGCATGGAGCGGGAAAAAATAAAACAGGAATACGATGAACTGATGAAGTTGATCGCATATCTCAATGAACTACTCGCCAACGAGGCCATGCGCTATGATGTGATCAAAAAAGAATTGCAGGAGATCAAGGACAAGTTTGGTGATGCCAGGAAAACCGAGATCACGTACCTGGAAGACGAAGTAAAAATAAAGGACCTGATCAAGGAAGAAGATGTGGTGATCACGATCTCACACCATGGCTATATAAAAAGAACCCCGGCAGATGAATACAGGTTACAGCGCCTCGGCGGACGCGGCTCCCTGGGCGGAAAGACGAGGGAGGAAGATTATATCGAGCACCTGTTCGTAGCCTCTTCACACCACACCATGTTGTTTTTTACCGAAAAGGGCAGATGCTACTGGTTGAACGTGTATGAGATTCCCGAAGGTGAGAAAACAAGCAAGGGTAGAGCTATCCAAAATCTCATTCAACTGCCTGGTGATGATAAGATAAGAGCGATTATTGATGTAAAAGATTTAAAAGATGAAGAGTTTATCAGATCGCACAGTATAGTTCTTTGTACCAAGCACGGGGTCATCAAGAAAACGGAGCTTGAGGACTTCAGCCGACCGAGGTTGACTGGTGTGAATGCCATTACCATTAATGAGGGAGATGAATTGCTGGAAGCAAAAATGACGGATGGGAAATCGGAGATCATGATGGCCATCAAGAGCGGGCGAGCCATCCGTTTTTCCGAGTCAAAAGTTCGTCCGACGGGGAGAGGGGCCATTGGCGTGGCCGGCATTGAAGTTGATGATGCCAATGATGAGGTAGTCGGCATGGTCTGTGTAAATCCTGAGGAGGGCGCGTCGCGAACTGTGCTTGTGGTAAGTGAAAAGGGTTTTGGAAAAAGAACCGCAGTCGATGAGTATCGATTCACCAATCGCGGTGGCAAGGGTGTGAAGACGATCAATGTGACAGAAAAAACCGGTAAACTTGTGGGTATTCTTGATGTGGCCGAAAAGGAAGACCTGATGATCACCTGTAAAAGCGGTGTAATCATCCGAATGAAGATATCGGACATAAGTGAACAGGGAAGAGCTACCCAGGGTGTCAAACTGATCAGGCTCGATGAAGGGGATGAAATAGCCGGGATTACCAGGCTGGAAGTTGAGGAAGTGAATGGAAATGGAAACGGGCATATTGAGAATAGCGAGACATCTGCTGGTCGCCCTGAAGCGCGCCTGAACGAACCTCCGGCTCCCGATAGCTATCGGGACGACGAGGCAACCAATCCGCCTGAAGACTCATCTGAGGAAAGTACTGAACAATAAATTCTTTTTCATATCTATTAAAACACTCAAACATGCGCAAATCTATTTTTATCACAGCGCTTCTTGCCATGATCAGTTTTGTTATCCATGCGCAATCAGTTGATGATGCATTGAAGCAGGTAGGGAAGAGCAATGACAAAGCTAAAGAGATCATAGACAAGTTGGCTGCTGATCCCAATAATGCAAAGAATGCCGACGTCTGGTACGTTAAAGCCCAGATTTATAATGCTCTTGCTACTGATGATAAATTTAAGACTTCTGTGCCTGATGCCTATGACCAGGCATTCGAAGCGTTTAAGAAATCGTACGATATAGATCCGAATAATAAACGCATGATCCTGGATCTCTATAAAACCGGCTTTGTGGCATACGAAGGAGTTTCTAATAGGGCGGCGGCGGCGTACCAGGCTAACAACCTGGCTGTAGCTCTCGAGGCTTATAAAAAAACAATTGAATATGGCGACTATTTGAAATCAAAAAATCTATCGTACAGCGGTTACAGCGTGCCTAAAATTGATACGGGCATGGTCTTTATGGCCGGCTACACAGCGATGAAACTCGAGAAGAATGATGAGGCAATGAATTATTTTTCCCGCATCGCTGAAGCTAAAATAGGAAAAGAGGCAGATTACGTGATCCCATATCAATTCCTTTCTTTCCAATACAAAGCGAAAAAGGACGAGGCTAATTTTAAAAAATATGTTGAGCTGGGAAGACAAGTCTATCCTCACGATCCCTATTTCGTCACCATCAAACTCGATTGGGCAAGGGAGAACAACAATTATCCCGAGCTCTTTAGTGGGTACGAAGAATTAATAGCGATGCAACCAGATAGTTTAACCAATGCACTGTCATATGCATCTGAGTTGTTTGACTACTTGTACATCAAAAATCCTGACAAGAGGCCTGCTGATTATGATGCCATAGCGGCAAAGGTCGAAGCAAACATAAAAAAGACCTTGGCTAAGGACTACGATCCCTTAAGTTCGAACCTCATCATAGCCCAGCTCTATTATAACCAGGGTCTCGACCAGGCGACAGAATCAGACAAAATAAAAAGTACAAAGCCCGAGGATGTAAAAAAGAAAAATGATCTCAAGGCGAAGGCAATGTCAAGATATGAGTTGGCACTTCCTTACACGGAAAAAGTGGCCACCATACTTGAAACAAAGGGAATGGCGAATTTGAATGCAAGGGAAAGGCACACACTGAAAAATATGTACATCATGCTCGGCGATATGTACACGGCCAAGGGTGACAAAGTAAAGGCTGCAGACTACGACAAAAAATATTCGTCGATAAAATAAATTTGAATTCTTATTTCTGATAAAGGCCTCCTGATGGGAGGGCTTTGCCGTTAGAGCTCAGGTATGATTTATCAGGCAGTTCTGTTTCGCTCCATAAACAGGGAATACGAACTATAAAGTACGCACATCAATCTCGATTACTGGAAAAAACGGTAATTCGCCGACGAAGGAGGTAGCTCAGGTCGGCCCGCATTAAAACAATTCCGTGCTATGAATTTCTTCGCCACGCTTAGAAGTACAAGACTCTGAGAACGGATTTTGATTACGAAATTGAGAATAAAATTGCTAATTCTGGTTTAATAGTTTATATTACTTATCTCTTCGTGTCCCTGTATATTCTTTATACCCTTCGACAAGCTTTCACTATTTTTTTTCGCAACAGGCGTAAATCATAAACTGTTATTACACCGTTTACACACTGTGAATTTTGTCAATTCACCAAACAAAAAAAAGGAGTACAAATTATGCGACACGACAAATTTTTCTCTTCTGCAATCTTGCTTTGTGCGATTGCATTCCTCACAATGGGTTGGATGACTTTTCCTTCACACAAGGCCGGTCTGGTTAACATATCGATCGTAGGATTTCCAGAAGGGGTATTTACGGCAACTGGAGCCCTGGTAGCTACAGGGACCAATTTTATGGACGTACGACCAAGTGGAAAAAGTACCTCAATTCATTGCACAAATTCGGTCGTAACTCCGCAAGGAACTTTCACGATTTTGATGGATTGTCAATTTATAACTTCTACCGGGCAGTGGCGCATTACCAATGGCACTGGT
>VBAQ01000031.1:0-17629 GCA_005883765.1 Bacteroidota bacterium | reverse complement strand
AAAGGACGCTGTT
This sequence comes from Bacteroidota bacterium, assembly GCA_005883765.1. Taxonomy (GTDB): domain Bacteria; phylum Bacteroidota; class Bacteroidia; order Chitinophagales; family Chitinophagaceae; genus VBAU01. The sequence goes on along the minus strand of VBAQ01000031.1, from coordinate 17,616 downwards.
ACTTTCCTTTGTTTAAATTTTAAGTCCTCACAAACTGTGCTCAAAAGTATAAGTTTCTCCGATCAATATTCCGACAAGATTAAAATATAAAATGAGACGAATTTTTGTGAGGCCTCCTGAGTGGGAGGCTTTGGTTTATTATCACAATCCTCATGAAATTGTAATTAATGAGTTGTCCTTCGCTTTTCTAAAGTACCACCAATCAATACCGAGAGGATAAGAAATTTCTTATAAAGCAACCAGGAAAAACCAACGCTAAGGCAAATGATTAATCCTACAATAACTCCAAGCGCCAATGTTGCCCAGATAGCGTTCTTTCCGAGGTCCAAAGAAGCGAGAAGGATAATTGTTGCAACTATACCTAAAATATCCCAAATATTCATTGTGCCGGAAAGATATCAAAAATGGAACATAAAATTATTCTCAGAAAGGCTTATGATGCCAGAACAGATGGAGGAATTAACATTGTTGCGATTTTTGTTGAAAAAATGTTATCAATTTATTTTTTCGGCCCACGCTAGAGCGGCGTTAGCCTTTTAATTCATTTCCCCGTGGAATTTTTCACACTCAATTCAATTATTTTATTCGTGAAAAAATCCGTCAAGCAAATCGCATCTTCCTTAAAGCCAAATTAACGATAACTCTATATTATGTTATTTGGTTAGCCTCATGTGTAGCGAAGTCCGTAAGTTTTTTTGTACGGGCGAGCGAAGGGGGCCTTGTGTTGAAGAAAGAAACTCAAAAATTTTTATTGCAAATTGCCGGTAGGCAAACAGATGAGCCGAAGGCGAATAAATTATATTTAGGATAAAAAGGAATCTCCCTCTTGCAGGAGGGACGAGGAAGAAATAATTGATGCAGCGTTTGAAAATTAGAGATAACCTGATTTTTTTAAAACCTTATTTACTTCATTCTCTATCATCGAGTAAACCACTGGATCGTTCTTCTTTAGACGCAATTCGACTTCATTTTGAAGCGAAATCACTGGAAACGTAATGTCGTTGAAATAATCGTTTATTGAATCTATTACTTGCAGTGTAGTAATTTTTTTTGGTGTAAAAAATCTGAGTTTACCAGCAAACTGATCGGCGTTATCCCAAATATTCAAACTGAGACATTTTTCATCCAACCATTCAAAAAAACAGTGAGCCATTCTGTTCCTGATTTTTAGAAATTTATCTAAATCTTCAAACAACTTTTTGTATTCGATTAATAAATCAGGATGAAATTCGTTCAATAAGTCTTTTGCTAATTTTATCTTGCCACCAAAAGTCAAATGTCTGGTTTTAGGTGTCCCCGGTTCAATAGGGTTACCATATTGCTTAGAGTTGCTGTAATAAATAACGTTCATTAAAAAGACTTCTATGTAAGCGGAGACCTGCAAGGTCGCACCCCTTAGTCTCATATCCATCTCATATTGCCTTGTGTTGTCAGGTCTGATCATTTTATAAAGAATTAGCCCATAAGGTACGCCCTTCAAAACTTAAAATAGGAGGCTCAGTAGTTCCCACGCCAAGAAGCGTGAGCATTTTTGCTTCTTTCTTCAATGCCATTTAACATAATATAAATTATAAGAAAAAGCTGGGTTCCTTGAATTCGCCATTACCAATTTTAAATAGTAAATTCATTACATGGGAAAGGCAATTCTCATGGACCAAACTCTGAAACTAATTGTTGAGGAAGTTAGTGTGACCCGCGCCGACCAAATAAGCAGCTTGCTAAAAGTCGATCATGACGTGATTGTTCAGTTGCTGAAAGAAATGGAAAACGCTGAACACATCCGGTTGGTGAAAGTTGGAAGCAAAGGAATTTATGTAATTGTTTTAAATCCGTCCGGAAGGCAGTTTTACAAATCATCAAGCTATGCTGAGCTGGTTGGAGATGCTCCTGAAGAAAAAGGACTTTCGAGGCGAATCAAAATCAGCAGAAGAACCATCACCTGGCTACTAATCGGTATGTTGTTGGTCATCTTAGCAATAGTTGGATATAATCAAAGATGGTTTTCTTAACGGATATTTTCATCCTCACACTCTAAAAATTCCCAATTCCGGGTTACATTTACCGCTCAATCATTTAATCTATGGAATATCAAAATCCGCAACAGAACCGTTCAACTGACATCTCACTTGTACAACCTATCGAGCAAACGCAGGTAAAGAATTTTATGGCCAACGTGTTTGCTTACATGTTCGTGGCACTCGGCATTTCGGCCTTGTTTGCTTATTTGTTTTCCACGAATTTGTATCTATTACAGTATTTGATCAATTCGACAGGAACCGGTTTGAATACGCTCGGATATGTGGTTTTATTAGCTCCGATTGGTTTTGTACTGCTAATGTCATTCGGATACTCAAGACTTTCACCCACCGCCTTGATTTTTCTTTTCATTATTTACTCGGCTATTAATGGTATCAGCTTTAGTTTTATTTTACTCAACTATACCTCAGGTACAGTGTTAGCGTGCTTCTTGTCAGCCTCTGCTATGTTTGGCATCATGGCATTCATGGGCTATACCACAAAACAGGATCTCACCAGGTTTGGCCGCATCATGATCATGGGTTTGATCGGCATTATTGTCGCGTCCCTGATTAATTTTTTTATGCAAAGCCCGACAATGAATTATCTCATCAGTTTTATTGGCGTGATGATATTTACAGGTCTTACAGCCTATGATGTTCAGAAACTGAAGAACATTGGGACCGGCATGCAATATGCAAATGTTCCTGCCACAGACGTAAAAAAAGCTTCTATTCTCGGCGCCCTGAATCTTTATCTTGATTTCATTAACCTGTTCCTGTTTTTACTTCGTTTATTCGGCGGTCGACGCAATTAAAATAAATTATTGAAGGTGACAACTGCCACCTTCTTTTTTTATGAACCTCCGTGAGACCATACTGGCTGAGCATTCGAAGGCCAACTGCAATAAGATCGTCACCTGGGTCGGAGACTCTCAAAAAAGATTTGATGGACTTTTCAATCTCTTTCTGAATTCAGAATACAGAATTAATCAGCGAGCGGCCTGGCCACTCAGTTACTGTGTCATCGCTCATCCCTATTTCATTTCAAGACATTTTGCAAAACTGATCAAGAATTTGCACAAACCCGGCATACATGATTCTGTTAAAAGAAACACTGTCAGGCTTCTTCAGCACATCAGCATCCCCAAAGAATTCCATGGCGAGATCATGGACCTATGTTTTCACTATCTTTCATCTCCTACTGAACCGGTTGCAGTAAAAGCCTTCTCTCTCACTATTCTTCAAAATCTTTCCAAACAATATCCCGAAATAAAAAATGAGATCAGGCTGATCATTGAAGAAAGATGGGAACATGAAACAGCAGCCTTCCATTCGAGGGCCAAAAAATTCCTGAAGAGTTAATGATTCTTTCTAATCTGAGCCATTATCGGCATGGAATTTTAATTCACCATGCTAAAAAGACTATGGAACTTAGAAGAGAAGAATTCCCGGTTGCACTACAAGCCTTTGAAGTACGCGGAGACAGGGAAGATTTTATAGCTGAACAGGTGGTAAACTCGCAGGCAGAAGCAGATAATTTTATGTCATTGTACGCAGGACGGCTTATTAAGACGCGTGATTTGAGACCAGTAGAAACAAAAAGATTTGAGGGTCGCAGGCCATCGGCTGTCGCCGGTCCAGGAAGACGAGCCGGCATTTCAATATGGCTGATCATTTTACTAGTTCTTGTAGTACTTGCCATCGTTGGTTTTGCCACTGGATGGATCCAGACAATGATCGGGCAAATGAAATAAATTTCGTACTGTTTTTTTAAGCTCTGCATTTTTTGTGTTGCACTGAGTTGTTTCTGCAGCATGAAGAATGCAGCTATTTTTTATCCAACACCAGGTTACTCGGCTCTCCTTTTTTTGTTTTATAAAATTCAGGGAAGATCAGTCGCAGACTTTGATCATAGGTAAAATAGTTATAGACCCAATTGCTAAAGACAAAAAAACGGTTTTTTACACCCAGGATCAGAACAAGGTGCAGGCTCATCCAGATGATCCAGGCAATGAATCCTCCGAAATGGAGCTTTGGTTTTGGAAAGTCTGCAACGGCAAGATTGCGTCCTACTGTGGCCAGAGTTCCTTTATCGCGATATTCAAACTCGGTAAATTCCCTGTCATTAGCCTGAAGTTTTTTTAAATTTTCTGCCAGCAGTTTTCCTTGTTGAATGGCTGCGGATGCCAGTTGCGGATGGCTTTGGGGGTATTTTGGGGTCTCCATATAAGCCAGATCTCCGATGACATAAATATTTTCAAATCCCTTCAGCCGTAAGTATCTATCAACAATTAAACGGTTACCTCTTGCAATTAGAGATTTATCAAACCCCGGAGGTATAGATCCCGTTACTCCCGCTGCCCAAATTACTGTTTTCGATGGTATGGTATTTCCATCTTTCAACTGCACATTGTCGCCATCGAAATTATTTACGATCGTATTGGTAAGAACCTTTACACCCAGTCTTGTTAAATATCTGTACGAATCTGCGGCAGATTTTTCACTCATATTCCCCAATGTCTTTGATCCGCCCTCCAGTAGGTAAATATTCATTTTGCTAAAATCGAGCTCCGGATAGTCTTTAGGCAAGACATAATGCTTCATTTCCGCCAGTGCTCCCGAAAGTTCGACACCCGTAGGACCACCTCCCACCACTACAATGTTCATCAATCGCTGAAGTTCAGCGGCATCTTTTACCAGGAGTGCTTCTTCAAAATTGCGAATAAGTTTGTGACGTATTTGGAGCGCGTCCACCGTTGATTTCATGGGAAAGGCATAATCGACCAGCTGTTGATTGCCAAAGAAATTTGTTTCTGTTCCTGTGGCCAAAACCAGGATGTCATAATCAATTTCTTCCGCACTGGTGATCACCTTGTTTTGAGATGGAACAATTTCCTTTACCTCGGCCAACCGGATTCTCACATTCTTACTTTTATGAAAAACTTTTCGCAGCGGAAAAGAAATATTGCTTGCATCCAATCCTGCCGTGGCTACCTGGTACAACAAGGGCTGAAACTGGTGATAATTTACCTTGTCAATCAAGATGACTTCAAATCCCTTTTTGTTGTTAAGGCTTCTCGCTAATTTCAAACCACCAAAGCCTCCACCGACAATCACGACTTTCATATTAACCATTTTGATCTACACAAATTTACACAATTTTCAATAAGTTTTGAAAATATTGTAATAATAAATCAGGGCGCTTTTCGTGTTACCCAGTTTAGTACAATAATCTTACCTTAATTGTTTGCTTTACCCCTTTTAATAATTGGAAGGCCTGGCCTGAAATTTTTTTATCAACGTCCAGCACCACATAGCCAATCTCATCATTCGTCTTTAAGTATTGTGCAAGAATATTAATGTTATGCTTGGACAGTTGGGTGTTTATTTCTGAAAGAACGCCGGGTACATTATTATGAATATGCAGTATGCGGTGAGCTCCTTCCTGCGGTGGCAACGAGAGGGCTGGTACTGTGTGTGAGCCATTGGTGATTCCCTTTTCCAGGTAGTTAAAAAGTTTTATGCTCACGTCCTCACCGATATTTTGTTGGGCTTCTTCAGTTGAGCCACCTATATGCGGGGTGAGAATGACATTGGAAATATTTTGCAAAGGAGATTGAAACCTGTCGCCATTTTTTTCCGGCTCCGACGGATAAACATCGATCGCGGCGCCGCCAACATCCCCTTCCGTTATTGCATTTCTCAAGGCATCGAGGTCTACCACCTCTCCCCTTGCGTAGTTGATGAGGATGGAATTTTTTTTAAAAAATTTCAAGTTATTCTTATTGATCAGGTTGTTTGTCTGTGGAGTTTCAGGTACATGCAGGGTCACTACGTCTGCTTTCTTCAGCAGATCCTTAAGCGACTTAGCGTCTTCGGCATTGCCCAACGGAAGTTTTGTTTCGACATCATAAAATACCACTTTCATTCCCAAGGCTTCGGCCAGGACGCTTACCTGTGACCCGATATTTCCATAACCGATAATACCCAGTGTCTTTCCCCGCAACTCGTAACTTCCTTTTGAATCCTTAATCCATAAACCCTCATGAGCCGACCGGTTCTTGTCCGGTATGCGACGAATCAACATAATGGCTGCTCCAATTACCAATTCGGCAACGGACCTCGTATTGGAATAAGGCGCATTGAACACGACCACCCCGTGTTTTGTCGCCGAACTCAGATCAACCTGGTTTACGCCGATGCAAAAACAACCAATGGCCTGCAGTTTTCTTGCCGATTCAAAAACTTTTGGGCTGATATGTGTCTTCGATCTGATGCCAAGAATATGGACGTCCCTGATTTCTTTTAAAAGTTCCTCTTCGCTGAGGGCCCTGGCAATTTTTTCCACCTGCACATACCCATGCTTGCTAAAGTTCTTTACCGCTGCATCACTAATATTTTCCAGGAACAGGATACGTATTTTTTCTTTTGGATAACTTGTCTTGGCTGGCTCCATATTTGCAAATATGCACATAAGTTGATAAATAAATAGAAAGGCCTAATTCTTGTTTAACTATTTTTCCAAATAATACAATAGAAAATGGAAATAACGTTATATAGCCTAACAGTTACCTTATAAAAACAATACCCCTTGAAAAATACGTTATATAGCATTGGATTTACCCTTGTCATTGGGTGTCACGCAACGGCAGAAAAATCAAATAGCCAACCGCAAGAGTACGCCTCTACCCCTACCCCCACTATTGTTTTTCAACCACTGGGAAAAGAAGATTCAACCCGCTATTATAATGCCGTGAAAGGCTTTTTTGAAAAATCTCTGCTTAACAACAGGACTTTTAACGGCGGCATATTAATAGCTAAGGGCGGTTCAATAATTTATGAGGAATATAAGGGCTTCAAGGATCCCCGAACAAAAGAACCCCTGGATGAGCACAGCGCGATGCATATTGCTTCGGTGTCAAAAAACTTTGCTGCTGCCTCCGTGTTAAGATTGATCCAGGAAGGGAAAGTGCATTTGGACGACTCGCTTTCCGTTTATTTTCCCGGCTTTCCTTATGCCGGTGTTACAGTTAAAATGCTGATGAATCATCGCAGCGGCTTACCGAACTATGTTCACTACCTGGAAAGAATGGGCTGGAATAAAAACCAGTATGCCACCAACCAGGATGTGTTGAATTCGCTATACACGATGCATCCTTCGCCTGAATCCAGGGCTGGCACACACTTTAGCTACTCAAATACCAATTTTGTTTTGCTGGCCATGATAGTGGAAAAAGTTACAGGTATGAGCTATCCCGAATTTTTGAAGAAAGCTTTTTTCCAACCTTTCCAGATGAATGATACTTACGTTTTTAATCTTGCAGATAGCAATACAGCGATCAGGTCATACAATTGGAACGGTAGTGTGTGGAATTGGGATTTTCTTGAGGATACGTACGGAGACAAAAATATTTATACCACGCCGAGAGATTTACTTAAATGGTCAATGGCTCTTTCGCGAGGCGAAGTCATTGATCAGTCATTGCTCGATTCTGCTTTTACACCCTACAGCTTTGAACATCCTGGTGTCCACAATTATGGGTTGGGATGGAGATTGTTAATGTTGCGCAATGGCAAAAGAGTTATTTATCACAATGGTCGCTGGCATGGCACCAACGCAGCTTTTGCAAAGTTGACCGATGAAGATATTACGATCATTATTATAGGCAACCGCTACAACTCGAACATTTATAACATTGCTAGAAAAGCCTACGATCTGTTTGGTGATTATCAGCAAGGCGGTCCCACAATTGATGAGGAAGGTGACATCACTTATCATGAGCCACCGCCAGTTGTTCATCACCATAGTCACAAAAAATCATTGGCTAAAAGGAATACTCACCATAAACGATACACCTCTTCTTCTGCCAGGTCAGTCGCAAAAAGCAAAAAATAATTTAGCACTTAGCACGCAGTCACAAACGGAGAAATTCATCTTATTCACATCGCGTCATTTGAGAAGATCGATCCTTATATTTGTTACTACTCATGATCTCTCAAACTACAATAGGCGAAATACTTAGTCGCATAGATATTGTTGATATCGTCGGCGGTTTTGTAAAGCTAAAAAAACGGGGAGCAAATTATCTTGGCCTCTGCCCTTTTCATAATGAAAAAACGCCTTCCTTCACCGTTTCTCCTACAAAAGAAATTTATAAGTGTTTTGGTTGCGGACGCAGCGGCAATGCCATAAGTTTTATCATGGAGCACGAAAAGTATAGCTACGTTGAGGCGCTGAAGTGGCTGGCAAATAAATACGGAATCACAATCGAAGAAACATTTACCACTGATGAACAGCGTCAGCAGATGCAGGTGGCCGACAGCCTTTTTATCATCAATACCTTCGCGCAACAATTTTTTACAAAGCAATTATTTGAAACGGATGAAGGACAGGATATCGGTTTAAGCTATTTAAAAGAAAGGGGATTTAGAGAAGAGATCATAAAAAAATTTCAGCTTGGCTACTCCCCCGAAAAGCGTGATGCTTTTGCAAAGGAGGCGGCAGCCAGGCAATACAATTCCGAATTGCTTTTAAAAACGGGTCTTGTTGTAAATCGTAATGAACAGTTACAAGACAATTATAGGGGTCGCATCATTTTTCCTGTACACAATCACAGCGGGAAAGTCCTTGGCTTTGGTGCAAGAATTCTCAAGAGCAATGACAAGGCGCCAAAATATATCAATACGCCCGAAAATGAGATCTATGTAAAAAGTAAAATTCTTTACGGTTCTTATTTTGCAAGACAGGCAATTGACCGTGGTGATGAATGTCTGTTGGTCGAGGGTTATACTGATGTGATTTCTCTGCACCAGGCCGGTATTGAAAACGTGGTTGCGAGCGGCGGTACTTCGTTGACAACAGATCAGCTAAGACTGATAAAAAAATACACCAACAATGTCACGATAATCTACGATGGAGATGCCGCCGGCGTGAAGGCGGCTCTTCGTGGTTTGGACATGGCACTGGAAGAAGGCTTGAATGTAAAACTTGTTTTAATTCCGGATAATGAAGATCCTGATAGCTATGTAAATAAAGTCGGTCCTTCTGTATTTCGGGAATTTGTCCAAAAGAATAAAAGAGATTTTATTTTATTCCAGCTGGATGTTGCCCTAAAAGATGCAGGTCCGGATTCAACCAAAAAGGCTGAAGTCGTAAATCAAATTGCAGAGACGATTTCCAGGATCAATAAGGCCGAAGATTTTACGAAGCAACAAGACTACATCAAACAATGTTCTGAGATATTAAAGATAGATGAGAGTGGCTTGCATGCACTGGTCAATAAATTCATTCGGAATCGAATTATAACCCAGGAGAAGTCTTTGCCTTTTGAAGAGGCCAGGCATCATGAAGAAAATGCAAAGAAGGCGCAGGAGACAGATTATGACGATGCTACTTTCGACCTGTTATTCAAGGATGAATTGCAGGAACGAGAGCTGGCGAGAATACTCCTGGAGTATGGAACCCGGTATTGGGATGACCGCCAGTTGATAGCCGAATACGTTCTTTCGGAAATGATCGACGAAACTTTGCTGGATAATCCCGACATCATTAACCTGATCAATGTGATTAAACAGCAACTACAAATCGCACCTCAACAACTAAACAAAAATTACTTTATTTATCACCCGGATTCAAAACTCGGCTCTCTTGCCGTCTCTTTGCTGAATTTCCCCTATGAAGAGAGTGAACACTGGAAAAGAGAATATAGCCAGGCAACCGGTTACCAGAAACGATTATTTGAACAGAGTTATGAGGAGTTTATTCAAACAGTAGCACGAGACAATGATCAGCAATTGATGCGCTATTTGAAAATGGATGAAGACAGGACTCATGAAGAAGTTGAATCTGCTTTAAATTATCTAAAGCTTCGTAAGATTAAAGCTTCGTAAGATCAAAAGAATGTTGAAGGAGAATCATGCCGACATGGAGAAAATGCATTCAAAAGAAGAACAGGAAATGTTATTCAGAACACATGAGCACCTGAAGCAAATGGAACGGGCCATCACTGAAAAATTAGGGACGGTAATCTTGCGATGACTATGAGACAATGTCATCCACGGTTGGTCATCAACATGTCACTGTAAGAAATCGCTATCAAGTCTTCTTTCTTAATTCCAAGTTCGTTCATGTAAAAATCGCATTGGCTTTGCAATTCCTCCTTGGAAATATCTCCATAGAGATTACTGGCTTCTATCTCTGCGAAGGTTCCTAACCCTTCGACTTCATCAATATGAAACTTGACATTTTTTAAGAAATAAATCTCACGTCTTTTTGCAACTACTATTTTGACCCCCAGCGATTTTGATAACACTTCCTTTAATCCGCTTGCATCTGGCACAGTCACCAACTGAAAGTTAGATTCCTTTGCCTCTGTCTGATCCTTTCGCTCGTAAAAAATGAGATTATTTTCAATGTTGCCCTCTCGTAATTTCAATCTTCCCGTGAGGACATTAAAATAAGTATCGGTCTGGAGATCTGTCCCTTTGAATTCGGCCTTATTTTCTTTGAGATATTTCCTTACGGAAAAGGGATCGCTGCATTTAGCCTTAATTTCGATATTAAGGTGAGTCATGTACCAAAAATAAAGAACCATCTCATGACATTGCTTATCGCTCTACCAGGAGATGGTTATGTAATTTCTTAAGTGAATTGTCAGGCCTCTTCCAGTTCCATCGCAACTTTATGCCTTGCTCTTTTGCCATTCGGCCTTTCGAAGCGGGCTGCACTCCAAACATGATCCAGGGCTACTTCATTCACATAACCTGCCGAGGTCAACTGCTGCCAGCTGCTGTCACGGTTAAGATCGGTGACGATTTTCGAAGTAATTTTTGGATAGGCAACCCAAAACTTTGAATTATCCTTTAAGGCAGGCATAACGTCCCTCAAAATGCCATTTAGCTGATTTTCATTGACGGCAAAAACAAGCCCAAAATCTATTTTCCTGCTCTTAAGAAGCGGGGTCATGTTTTTGGCGAATGAAAGTTTGCAAAACTGCTTTTCGATGGAGGAAGGCAGACCCTGAATCAAAAGATTCTTTTCGTCTGCAAATTGTAGTTTTTCAAACAACGTTTGTGACATACTTTGAAAGAATTTTTAAAGTGTTTCAGCAACAGGTCCTGTTTTTGCAGATTTGGTGCTGGTTCACAAAGTAGGAGGTGCAAAGGTAGGATAATCTATCTTAATTGAAACACTCCTTCAAAAGAAAAACCCTCAAGGATCGACTTGAGGGTGCTTTTTTAGTTCAAATCAATTTTATCCGCCCATAGGTTTGTAATATTTTAATGCTTCAGGCATCCATTTTTTTAGCTGGGCAATTCGATTTCCTTCTGACGGGTGAGTGCTTAGAAACTCAGGCGGTCGGTTCCCATTGGCGGCCTGTTGCATGCGCTCCCACAAAGGAATTGCTTCTTGTGGATTATATCCCGCCATTGCGGCCCAAATAAGTCCATAGTGGTCGGCTTCATACTCATGCTTCCTGGAAAATGGAAGCAGTACCCCAACCTGCGCACCAGCGCCATAGGCACCTAAAAAGAGATTTCTAGTTTCGGCAGGTTTGTTTGCCAGGGCCACCTGCAGCCCCAGGTTCACGGCCTCTGCTCCCAACGCCTGGCTCATTCTTTCATTTCCATGGTGAAAGATTGCATGAGTTACTTCATGGCCGAGCACCACCGCCAGGGCAGCTTCGTTTTGTGTGTACGGAAGCAAACCAGTGTAGACAACAATTTTTCCTCCCGGCATGCACCAGGCATTGGCTTCTTTATTTTCAACCAGATGATATTCCCAACGATAACCTTCTAACTCCTTTGACAAACCCTTGCTCGCATAGTATGACTCAACGGCGCGCCTGATCCTGTCGCCAACACGACTCACCATTTCAGCATCTCTATTGGTCGCATTAGTCACAACTTTATTAGACGATAGAAATTCCTGGTATTGGGTCGTCGCCATTGATTGTAGCTGCGACTCAGGAAGTAATGTAAGCTGGCTGCGGCCGGTAATCGCATTTTGCGTACACGCGACAACCGTTGCAGCAATTGCAAAAATGAAAATGAAGTTTTTAATCATCGCTAAACATTTTTATAGGAAAATCAATGATTATACCAAATAAAATGTGCCGGCGAAATTAATGTGAAAACCAAACTAATGTTGCGATGACGAACGGCGCCTTTGGCGGCGGCGATCCCGGTATTTGAAAATGGGCACCTTGCTTTCGCTGCCTTTTAATAAACGCCCGATATTTTTTTGGTGCGTCAGGAGTACCAGCAGACCGACTGCAATAGCGAAGATTCGGTACAAGTGCTCTGGCTCGTTAAAGATGACCAGAATAAATATGGGAAATGCAACGCTTGCAAGAATTGAACTTAATGAAACGAACCGAGTGAGGTATAGCACGAGAAGAAAAACTCCGACACAACAGACAGCGACAATCGGTTGAATTCCCAACACCATCCCAAAAAGTGTAGCTATTCCCTTGCCTCCACGAAACTCTGCCCAAATGGGAAAAATATGACCAATTACAGCGGCCAGGCCAAGACCAATTTGGAGATTGATGAATCGAGTCTCACTATCAACGTAGCCGGGAAGCAAAAGGGCCAGTTTTACTGCAATAATGCCTTTCAACATATCAATGATCATGACCAGCGTGCCCCATGTAGGACCGAGAACGCGATAGGTGTTGGTGGCACCTGCATTGCCGCTTCCGTAGTCACGAATATCAAAATCAAAGAAATATTTGCTAACCCAGACCGAAGTTGGAATACTGCCAATGAGATATGCAAGAACGATAATGAGTAGTTCGTTCATAGAACCTTGGTTAAAGTCGGACGACAAAAATACAATAATTCCTCCTTTCCTGCTAGTGTTAATTTAGCACGCAGAGTAATAATTATATATGTGTCATTTGGAGGCCCAGCCAGCTCTCCACCTCAAATTTCTTTCGCAGAATCAAACCATTGCCGATAGCGACCAGCAAGATTTCCAGTCGCTGGCCAGGAGCCCGCTGAGCAGCAGCTTTCCGCCCGGTGCAAGCTGCCTCACCAAAAAAAGGCAGGTTTTCCAGGATCACACTCTTTATGATATTCGACAAAATGATGTCGCATTGGTTGTTGCCACTTGCTGTGCAGGAATGAACCAGGTCGATTTGTTTGCAATTGTTGTAGACAAAATTGTCTGTCGCGTTTTCAATACTTTGAAGATCGCAATCAACGGCAATACCATCGATGCGCCCATTTTTTCAACGGAAAAAGACAACTTTTGATTCTTTGCAAACATTCTCAATTCACGTTCATCATACAAGTGAGAAGGAATATAGGCCCTCAATAAATCTCCTTCTTCGTCAAATCCTTCATAATTCACTTCACTCAACAAAGCAATGGCCATTTTTTTTTTGCTCATTGCTCAAAAATTCAAATTCAACTTGTATGTACTCACTCATAATTAAAAACCCCGACTGCTCATCGGGGTTAAACAATTAGGCTCCGGCAGGTTTGTCCTGCGGTCTATCTTGCCTTTCGGGTTTCGGCAGCAGCACCTTTCTTGATAATTTAAATTTTCCTGATTTCGGATCAGTACCTATCAATTTTACTTTCACTTTATCACCTTCCTTCAATATTCCTTCCAGGGTTTCTAATCGTTTCCAGCTAACCTCCGAAATATGCACCAGGCCTTGCTTTCCGGGGAGGAACTCAACGAATGCGCCGAACGGCATGATCGATTTTACAGTAGCTTCATACACGTCGCCCACGACGGGCACTGCAACAATTCCTTTGATCCATTGTTCGGCTTTTTGCACTCCTTCTTTGTTAGTACCAAACACACTTACTTCACCCATGTTGTTTTTCTCTTCAATATTGATGGTGGTTCCTGTTTCTCTCTGCATTTCCTGGATCACTTTTCCACCAGGCCCAATTACAGCGCCGATAAATTCCCGGTCAATAAACATTTTTATCATCCTGGGTGCATGAGGTTTTACTTCGCTCCTGGGCTCTGCCGTGCAATTGTACATCGCATCAAGAATATGAAACCGGCCTCGTTTAGCTTGTTGCAGTGCTTGTCTCATCACATCCATGGGCAGCCCATCCACTTTGATATCCATTTGCACTCCACAAATGCCATCCCTCGTTCCCGTAACTTTAAAATCCATATCTCCCAGATGGTCTTCATCACCCAAAATATCTGTGAGCACAGCAAATTTTCCCTCTTTTGTGATCAATCCCATCGCTACACCTGAAACGTGTTTCGAAATGGGAACACCGGCATCCATGAGTGCCAGTGATCCGGCACAAACTGTTGCCATCGACGATGAGCCATTGGATTCGAGAATGTCACTAACAATTCTCACAGTGTAAGCAAAGTCAACTCCTGTTGGCATCATTTCCTTCAATGAACGCAGGGCGAGATTTCCATGCCCGACTTCCCTGCGGCCAGGGCCTCTCATGGGTTTTACTTCGCCTGTGGAAAAAGGTGGAAAATTATAATGTAAAATGAATTTTGAGTATTCCGAAGTCGCAGCACTTTCAATTAGCAATTCATCGAGTGGGGTTCCGAGCGTGACTGTGGTCAATGATTGCGTTTCTCCTCTCGTGAATAAAGCAGAGCCATGAGGTGACGGCAGTACGTCGACTTCCATATCCAGGGCGCGAACATCTTCCAAGCCTCTTCCATCAAGACGAACGCGGTCATTCAATATCATATCACGCACGACATAATACTGCAGATCGTGATAATATTTCATTGCTAATTTCTCAATCTTCTCATCCAACTCCTCCCCTTCCTGCACTTTATATTCGAGCTTCAGGTGCTCAACCAACGCCTCTTTGATCTCGTCAAATTTATCACTGCGCTGGTGTTTGCTTAATGCCCCTTTCGCTACTTCATAAATTTTTGCCTGGGTAAATGAGTCGACTTTTGCCTTCAACTCATCATCTTGGCCAGGCTTTGTAAATTCACGCTTGTGCTTCGAGCCAGCCAACTCCCATAGCTCTTTTTGGGCCTTTATCTGGATCCTGATTGCATCATGAGCAATTTCCAACGCCGTTATCAAATCTTCTTCGCTGCATTCGGATGCCTCACCTTCCACCATCATGATATTTTTTTCGGTCGCAGCAATCATGAATTCAAGATCGGCAGTGCCTAATTCAGTTCTGTTCGGATTGACGATAAATTTTCCGTCGATTCTTGCCACCCGCACTTCAGAAATTATTTCCTGGATCGGAACATCTGAAACGGCCAGTGCCGCCGAAGCGGCAAGGCACGCCATTGAATCGGGCATCACCTCATTGTCACTCGAAATAAGTGTTACAAGCACCTGCACATCGCACAAATAATCTTCCGGAAATAAAGGGCGAAGTGCCCGGTCGATCAATCGGCTGATCAGCACTTCATAATCGCTCAATCTGCCTTCCCGTTTGAAAAAAGATCCCGGTATACGGCCTGCTGAAGCAAACTTTTCCTGGTAATCGACAGTTAAGGGGAAAAAATTTTGTCCCTCTTTTGGTTCGTGTGCGGCAACTACCGTTGCCAGTAGGATGCAGTTGCCCATTGTTACGGTCACGGCACCATCGGCTTGACGAGCAAGTCTCCCCGTTTCAATAGTCGCCTGCCGGCCATTGCCTATATCAAAGCTTTTGCGGATCGGTTGTGTAAGCATAGAATGGAATTTGTAATTAGAAATTTGGAGATAGTATTAGAATTGTAGAAATAATGCTCCGAACTTTTTGGTTCCTGTTTAGCTTCCGTTGCGTCGCGCTCTTGTACGTTCTGATCATTCATCGGCATTGCCGAAAAACAAACCCTGGAAAGTTGGATGTGAAGGAAACTAAAAGCCCCTTAGGGGTTCGGGGCCTCTTATTTTCTAATTCCGAGTTTCTCGATCAGTTGGCGGTAACCATTCAGGTTATGCTTCTGCAGGTAATTCAGTAAACGCTTACGTTTACCTACCAGCTGCATGAGGCCGCGGTGAGTAGAGAAATCTTTTTTGTTGTCTTGTAAATGATTTGAGATCTGGCTAATGCGCTCTGTCAGAATGGCGATCTGGGCCTCAATTGACCCCGTATTGGTTTCTTTACCTCCGAAGTCAGCGAAACTGGTTGATTTTTTTTCTTTTGTTAATGGCATCTTTAAATTTTTAATAATTCCCCAAAGGAATCCCTTCGGGACATCCGATTAGTATCCGATTATTTGTGGCGGCAAAGGTAAGGCATAGAGGATTAACGTCAAAGGAATTAGGCTGGTTTGTTAGCAGTTGTCGAGAGACCCATAACGAGAAACCAGAAACTGTATTTTTGCCGCATGGAGCTTTCCCGCGATACAAAAAATATACTGGGTCTTCAGTTGCCGACAGATCCAAGATGGGTCGACCTCGCGGAAAAATCTCTTGAAGATATTCTCACTGATCATGCGTATTGCGAACAAAAAGCCGCCACGTCCTGCATCTCCCTTATACAACGATATAGCGACAAAGAAAAATTAGTAGATGAACTGTCTCCTATCGTTACCGAAGAATGGGGTCATTTTCGCCGGGTACTGGCAGAGCTTCAAAAAAGGGATTTAAAGCTCGGCAGGCAGAGAAAAGATGAATATGTGAATGAACTTTTAAAATTTGAAACCAAGGGCGGCCGGGAAGAAGACAGGTTGCTGGACAAACTTCTTGTCTGCGCGTTGATAGAAGCCAGAAGTTGCGAACGCTTTAAACGGTTAAGCGAAGGCCTGAATGACGAATACCTTCGCGATTTTTATCGCCGCTTCATGGAGAGTGAAGCAGGTCATTACACACTCTTTATTGAATTGGCAGAAACTTATGTCGATCAAGAAAAAGTACGCAGACGGTGGAAACAATGGTTGCAATATGAAGCTGAAATTATGCGGAACTTAGCCATACGGGGCGATAGAATGCATTAGATTTTACAACTAAGAAAGTGAAACTTCCCTAACCCCATCCCCTATCGCTGAAGCAAAGACAGTTGGTTCATACCCTATTTTATTTTTAAAGTATTCGACCAGCTCTTTGCTGAAATCATCCAGCTTTTCTTTTTTTACGAGGGCAATGGCACAGCCACCAAAACCCGCACCCGTCATGCGAGCGCCCAGGCAATCATCATATATCTTACAAAACTCCACGATGGTGTCAAGCTCGATCCCTGAGACTTCGTATAGATCTTTTAACGATTGATGAGAACCATACAAAAGCCGTCCAAACTCTTTTAGATTGCCACTGTTTAAGGCATTTGCCGATTCCTCGACGCGAAGATTTTCCGAAATCACATGCAAGGCCCTTTTCTCCAACACAGGATCGTTGATCAAATGTTTGTGCGATTGAAAAGTTTTCATATCTACATCACATAAATTGTTAACATCAATTTCTTTTTTTAATGCCTTTAATGCGGCACCACATTCCGAGAATCGCTCATTGTATTTTGAATCAGTGAGTGTTCTTGTTTTATTGGTATTAATGATCGCGAGCACATGATCACCTGTTTCAATTGGCAGGAGTCTGTATTCCAGGCTATCGCAGTTCAGCAGGATCGCTTTATTTTTTTCTCCGAAAGTTACCGCAAACTGATCCATGATCCCGCAATTCACACCAATAAACTCGTTCTC
>VBAQ01000338.1 GCA_005883765.1 Bacteroidota bacterium | reverse complement strand
GCTGAAAGGATGCTACCCACACTAAAAAGGATAGCGCCTCCGCCTAGCATGATCCAGGCGGCTGTTTTCTGGTGTTTACTTTTTTGCAGGTAATCCTGTTTTGGCAAATTCAATGAAGGATTGTTTTGTTGACCGAAAGTGGCAAGCACAACTATGAGCAACACGAGGCAGTTGATGGCTTTTTTCATGATCGTCGGTTTAGTTTCAATACAAACCTATTGAGAGATAAAAGCGATTCATAACGGAAAATGGCTACTAGCTTTCCTGGGTTAGCAGTTGTTAATAATAGCTAACCGCTCGCCAGAATTATTGGCGGAAAACCGTAATCTAAAGCTATATCGGGGCGGGTAGAGCAGATTCTGCTGATAGACTGTTACTACTTTCTTACTATTTCATAAAGATATTTGGTAAACCAAGCGGGTTACCAATTGGAATAGTTGAAAGGCCAAAGGGAAGAAATTATTGGGAAACTAGTCGTTAACTTTAGTTTATGTGTGAATTATTCCCCCGGAAGCTGTTTTTTGGGTTTATTTTCCGAGCCCTTCAAAGATGAGAAGACGTAAACAAACAAGTATAAAAGTTGATGAAGGTATTTCAAATATTATTTTTAGAATTTTTATCACTAACTGCCACTGCTCAAAAATTTGAATTGTTTCCATCTGACCTCATTCAGGGTCCTAAACCTGTTGTATTCAGACAAATTCTTCCAACTACAAAGGGCACAGTTTTGATAGCAAATTCGTTAACTCAATTGGCTGAGATTGATAAAATGAATATGCAAGTAACTTGGGGAATAGGTTATCCGCTGGATAGTAAAGGCAACAAGGTTATTACCGCCGGTCGATCAGATGTTTTTAGAGACCTGTTTGAGTTGGGAACCGGGATAAAGCTGATTGCAGAAGGGCCAGAAAAAGTAATCTATTTTGTTACGGATAATAATCCATCTTGGGCTTATTCATTACCGGCATGGACGTACTGCGTACAGTTTCCCGCCTTTTGTTTTTCCGGAGAATCCCCATCAGATTTTTGAAATCCGGAGTATATGGCTCGATACAAAAGGAGATTTGTTTATCGGCACTAACAATGACAGCCTTTATATTGTTGAGGATGCCGCTAACGTGATACAATCTGAAAACAAAAAATCAGGTCTACCGAATTTTACGACGGGGTTTGATAAAGACAGTAATATCATAGTTCTTAAAGCAGCCAAACAGATCAAAAAAAAATATTTGGGGAAAGGTGTAGTATCGTTATGCTTTGAAAGTGATAACTATTCTGATGGTCTCGTTTTTATTGGTACAACCTCCGGTTTATATGAATATGAAAAAGCCACCGGCCTCCTGCAACATATAATAACCCCACCCGAAGGAGAGCAACTTACCGTTACTCATTTTTATTATAGTAAATCAAGTGCATTTATGTGGCTAAGTACATTGGAAAGAGGAATGGGGCGTTACTCACCGGAGTTTGGAAGAACAATACGCTGGTTTCCTTATAAAACTGCCGCCAAAGGGAAGCCATTTAACCCAATTGAGACCTTTTGCCCGAAATCTGCAAATGAATTTTTTGTTGCTCCGCTGGATTCCGCTCCGGCAATATTTAATACCGAAACAGGCAAATATGATTTCATCACAGATACCAGTTTCAGAACAACACGGAATATAACAACAGATATAAAACTGGATGGAAATGGCAATTTATATGTCATTAAAGATGGACATTTCTTCGAAGCAAAAAATATTGCAGCAGATCCTTCATTTGCCATGGTAAAATTGGACAGTACTGTTTCCCAAGCGGTGATAAGTGATGTTTTAATTGGCGGCACTTCTTATGCCGAATTCAGCAATTATGAAGTCTTTAATAAAATTTCCCTTAAATATTATCAAAACAATCTTATTATCGTATGCAACGCACGGGGGTTTCATACCGGTGATTCATTAGAGTTTTCGTGGAAGTTGGAAGGGTACAATGATGAATGGTCAGTAATTCCCTATTCAATGATGGACGAAAAATTAAATGGAGCAGTATTGCCTATTTTAAATCCGGGAAGGTATACGTTTATTGTACGTGTAAGAAAGTTTGGTGAAGACTGGAGAAAACCTGAAGCCAGGTTAATAATCGTTATTGCTCATCCGTTTTGGCAAACCTGGTGGTTTTGGACAATAGTCATTTCAGGAGTGGGCTTGATCCTTGGTCTCCTTTTGTGGTGGCGGATAAAGGCAGTAAAGAGAAATGAAAGAGAGAAGTTTGCTCATGAAAAACAACTCCTGGAACTCGAAGCTAAAGCTCTTCGTTCCCAAATGAATCCCCATTTTATTTTCAATTGCATGAACTCTATTAAATCATTGATACAACAGGATGAGAAAGAAAAATCTGTAGCTTATCTTACTACATTTTCCAAGTTGATCCGCACCTTATTTAACAATGCAGACAAAAAGGAAATCAGCCTGCATGATGAAACGGAAACCTGCAAATTA
>VBAQ01000030.1:11840-12443 GCA_005883765.1 Bacteroidota bacterium | reverse complement strand
ATGCACAAAACTGCAGAGCCCATCAAGTTTGATGGTGAACTATCGGAGTCGATTTGGAAGCAAGCAGAAGTAGCCACAGATTTTTCAAACTGGGTTCCCCAGGATATTGGTAAACCAAAACGACAAACAGAAGTGCGAGTTTGTTACGACAACCAATACATTTACTTTGGAGTAACAGGGTTCGATACAACTTATGACATCATTAAAACACTAAAGAGAGATGCGGAAATAGGGTCCAGCGATGGTGTCGGGATTACCATTGATCCTATCAACGAGCGCACCAGTGGATTTGTTTTTATTTTAAACACGAAGAATGTTCAGGCTGAAGCTGTGATTTGGGGCGGCAGCCCTGACGATGATTGGAGTTGGGATAATAAATGGCTTAGTGCTACTAAAAGATATGCTGATCGCTGGACAATGGAGATCGCCATTCCATTTAAAACCCTGCGTTATACCATTGAGAAAAAAATCTGGGGCATCCATTTTACTCGTGGCGATTTAAAGAATTATGAGTATTCTTCGTGGGTCAGGTTAACTTCCAATTTAAGCTGGCATGATTTGGGTTTTACTGGTGTCCTTATCTGGGATGAACCACCACCTCCA
>VBAQ01000030.1:944-11827 GCA_005883765.1 Bacteroidota bacterium | reverse complement strand
CCTTACATTAAGACTTCAGTGATTAGTGATAAAGAAAATGCTGAAGCCACGAAGGCTAAAACTGCTGCGGGTTTCGATACGAAGCTGGCTGTAACTCCTGCCCTTAATCTTGATCTCACTGTGAATCCTGACTTTTCGCAGGTAGAAGTGGATGAGCAGGTAACTAATTTAACGCGCTTCAATATTTTTTTTCCGGAGAAGAGAACTTTTTTTCTAGAGAATGCTGATCTGTTTGCCACTTACGGGTTACCGGAGATCCGCCCGTTTTACTCACGCAGAATTGGATTGGATAACGATGGCAATCCCATTCCGATTATCGCAGGCGTAAGGTTAAGTGGAAATGTCAACAAACGCATGAGGATTGGAATTATGAATATGCAGACCGAGAAGGAAAATGAATTTGCGCCGCAGAATTATTCGGCCATCTCGGTCCACGAGCGCATTTGGGAACGATCCGTCATCAAGGGCTATTTCCTCAATCGAAATGCATTTATGTCCGAAGAGCAGAAATCAAAAAATCCGTTGGACACGTACGGAAGAAATGCGGGGCTGGAATGTAATTTTTCAGATAATAAAGGATTATGGAAAGCGTGGGGCGGGTACCACCTTTCACTCAAACCTCGTACGTCCGGGAACAATTCATACCAGCAAACGGGCGGTGGATATTTTAGCCGGACACTGACAAGTTCCGTTTCGTTTGACAAGGTGGGCACCAATTACTACACTGACATGGGCTTTGTTCAGAGAATTGAAAATTATGATGCCCAAAGGGACACTTCGATCCGGCTTGGCTTTGTTCAGTTGGAGAACGAAAACACTTATACGATCTATCCAAAAAAAGGAATGATCAACACACATGTGTTCGGACAGAATAACTTATTTATCTGGAACCCAAATGGGCGTTTTAATGAAAGGCAGGATGATCTAAACTATTCATTGAACTTCAAAAACAGCAGCTCTCTTAATTTTGGAATGATAAGCCACCAGGTGGATTTGAACTACCCTGTAAGATTTGTATCTGACAATACTAAACTCCCTTTACCGATCGCTATTTACCGTTTTTGGCAATGGATGTTCTCCTATAATACGGATCGGAGAAAGTTGTTCAACATCACGACAGGTCTTTTAGTTGGAAAATTCTACAATGGAAGCCTCGGTCGATATAATATCGGCATTAACGTTCGTAAACAGCCACGCGTGAATTTCTCATTAGATTTTGAATACGATGAACTTAAGTTTCCGCAGCAATATGGCTCCGCTGATCTATTCTTAATTTCTTCGCGTATTGAAATTGGTTTTTCGAATAACATCTTCTGGACGACCTTTCTACAGTACAATACGCAGGAAAGCAACATCAATATCAATAGTCGTTTCCAATGGCGTTTCAAGCCGATGAGTGATGTGTACCTCGTTTATACAGATAATTACTTCACCGACCCGTTTTTCAAAAACAAGAACCGGGCATTTGTGCTGAAGATGAACTGGTGGTTAAATCTTTGATTAGAATAGATGGCGTTGTTCAGTGCTAAAAAATATACCCCACTCTAAAACTCACATAGCGATTTTTCATTTCAAAATTGCTGTTATCGGATATGTTTGCCACTCCAAGATAATATCGCGTACCTAAAAATGTATGGCGAGTAAATTTATATTCTGCACCAAACGTCAACCCAAAATCAGTTGATTTGAATTGGTCTTTTATATCTGTTGCAGCTTCGCCGCTGGATGGATCACTTCGCGACGAGAGCAAAAATCCCATTTGCGGACCTGCCATTAAATTGAACCGGTTGGCCACATTGAATTTTGCCAGTAATGGAACATTCACATAAGTATGCTTGATCGTGAACTCGTCTATACCATTGTTTAATTCAACACCAACAATCGAATAATTTGCTTCAGGTTGGATCATGAATTTTGGAGTCACACCAATTTCGACAAGAACACCTCCATCAAAGCCTGCAAAAATTCGCCGATCTATTCCTGCATCGGGTTTGTAACTGCCTTTTGAAAGTGCAATACCCGGGTCAATTCCAAATCGAATACTTTGAGAATAAGCGATTGAAGAAAATAATATCACAACGCCTGAAAAAAAGATAGTCTTTATCATAGTTTACGTTTTAATGAAAATGATATACTCAGTTATCGCAAAAAAAAGGCCGCTTTATATGCCAGTGATAACTAGTCAAGTTGTGCATTGAGATATTTTTCCATCTGTATATTTTCTTTCTGACTACTTTTGATTTTTAGCAAAAAGTTTTTTATGGACAAAGACTTTCCCATTTCGGGATGGAGTTCATTAGCTGTCCATGGCGGTCATACGCAAGACCCCATGTACGCTCACCAGGTTCCCATTTATGCATCCAGCACATATGTGTACGACACGGCTGAGCAAGGAATGCGTCGTTTTAGCGGCAAGGAGGAAGGATATATTTATTCGCGGTGGGGGAATCCAACTATGACGGAAGCAGCGGAAAAAATTACGGCACTGGAAACGTTCGGTGTCACGGATAGGAGTGCCAATCCCATTCAAGCAAAAGGAATTCTTCACGCGTCAGGCATGGCTGCTATTTCAACGCTAATGTTTGCAACATTAAAGCCAGGTGATAAAATTCTTACTCATTTTTCATTGTACGGTGGTACGGATGAAATGGTTGAAAAAATTTTGCCGGAATTAAAAATTGAATCGGTTATAACTGACTTACGAAAATTGGATGGGGTTGAAGAGATCATTAAAAACGATCGTGCGATCAAAATGATGTACCTCGAAACACCGGCCAACCCAACCATTCAATGTGTTGATCTTGATGAATTGAGCAAGATCGCAAAAAGGCATGGTTTAATTGTTGCCTGCGATAACACTTTTGCAACTCCTTACCTCCAGCAACCTTTTAAATTCGATATAGATTTCATTATTCACTCCACGACGAAATTTTTAAATGGTCATGGCACAGCGATCGGTGGAATTTTGTTGGGTAGAGATATTGAATTCATGAAAACAAAAGTCACCAAAGTTCATCGCCTGCTTGGTGGAAACTCAAATCCATTTGATGCTTTTCTCCTGATCCAGGGAATCAAAACCATAGAACTTCGAATGGAAAGGCATTGCGCAAATGCCATGCAAGTGGCGACATATCTTGAACAACATTCTGCGGTGGCCAAAGTAAATTATGCTGGATTGGATTCACATCCCGATCACAGAACCGCAATCAAGCAAATGAAACACGCGGGCGGCATGCTGAGTTTTGAATTGAAGAAAGGATTGCAGGCTGGGATTGATTTCATGAATAAATTAAAGATGTGTGTCAGAACAGTTTCGCTGGGCACTTGCGATACGTTGCTTTCACACCCGGCTTCCATGTCACATCACGGTGTTCCAAAAGAGCAAAGAGAAAAATACGGAATTACGGATGGATTGATAAGAATGAATGTGGGAATTGAGAATGTACAGGATATTATTGCAGATCTTGAGCAGGCATTGAGCTAGCACAAAAAAACATTTCGTATGGTTGATCACGTAATCGATCCGCCTGCCATATCGCCAAACCGATTATTTTTAAACAACTGATATGAGAAAATCTCTTCTTCTTCTGCCCCTTATTTTATTTTTTTCCTGCAAACAAAAAAATAAGTATGACACCATCATCCGCAATGGAATGATCTACGATGGCAATGGAGGTGAACCTTTCCAGGCTGATATTGCCGTCAATGCAGATACGATCGCTTTTATTGGTGACCTGACAAATGAATCAGCAAAAGATGAAATTGATGCGAAAGGAATGGCCGTCGCTCCCGGGTTCATCAATATGCTTAGCTGGTCAAATGAATCGCTGATACAGGATGGCCGCTCACAGGGTGAAATCAGGCAGGGCGTAACGCTTGAAGTGATGGGTGAAGGCGAAAGTATGGGACCACTCAATGCCCGCATGAAAGATAGAATGCAGAAAGGTCAGACTGATATTAAATACAATGTTGAGTGGAACACCCTTGGTGAGTATTTGGATTGGCTGGTGAAAAGAGGAATCTCATGTAATGTTTCTTCCTTTGTTGGGGCCACAACTGTGCGTGATTACGTTATTGGCGAAGACGATAAGGATCCAACCCCTGAGCAATTGGACAGTATGAAACTATTGGTTCGCCAGGCGATGGAGGAAGGAGCCATGGGTGTTGGTTCCTCACTCATTTATCCACCTGCCTTCTTCGCGAAAACAAATGAATTAATCGAGCTATCAAAGGAAGCATCAAAATATGGTGGAATGTATATTTCTCACATGCGTAATGAAGGCAATAAATTGTTTGAAGCACTCCGTGAATTAATAACCATTGCGAAGGATGCCAACATTCCGGCAGAGATCTATCACTTGAAAGCTGCGGGAAAAGATAACTGGTGGAAGATCGACAGCCTCATAAAGATCGTTGACAGTGCCCGGAACCAGGGACTTAAGATCACGGCCGATATGTATACTTATCATGCAAGCGCCACAGGGCTTACTGCTTCGTTCCCACCGTCACTGCAGGATGGAGGTTTTGACAGCCTGTGGTATCGGTTGCAGCGGCCCGACGTGCGGGCTGAAATGAAAAAATTGATGAACACAAATGCCCAGGATTGGGAAAATACTTATTACGGAGCGGGCGGTGCAAAAGGAGTTTTATTATTGTCATTCAAAAGAGATTCGTTACGCAAATACATTGGAAAAACTTTGGAAGAAGTGGCCAAGATCAGGGGAGCATCCGCCGAAGAAACTGCGATGAACCTGATCATAGAAGACAGCACCCGCGTAGGAGTGTCTTATTTTTCCATGGATTCAAACAATATAAAAAAGGAAGTGGCTTTGCCGTGGGTGAGTTTTTGCTCTGATGCAGAATCTGAAGCGCCTGAGGGAGTGTTTCTAAAAACAAACCCGCATCCCAGGGCTTATGGCAGTTTTATTAGAGTACTGGGGAAATTTTCGAGAGATGAAAAAATAATTTCTTTGCAGGAGGCAGTCCGCAAACTTTCTAAATTGCCGGCTACAAATCTGAAACTCCAGAAACGGGGAGAATTGAAAGTTGGGAATTATGCTGATATTGTTGTCTTTGATCCAGCCAGGGTAAAGGACAATGCTACGTTCGCTAAACCCCATCAATATGCGGAAGGAATCATTCATGTTTTTGTGAATGGGGTGCAAGTATTGAAAAATGGCGATCATACCGGGGCCAAACCAGGAAGATTTGTGAGGGGACCCGGATACAAGTGAAAAAGTAAAAATTATGTCGAAGGTTCAAAGTACTCCGGGATTTTTAAAGCGACTAAAAAGAAATGAAAATAAATATTCGACGTGCAGTAAAGGAGGATTGTCCGAGGCTGCTTGAGTTGGTGCAGGAATTAGCAACTTATGAGAGAGCACCAAATGAAGTTACTGTTACTCTTGAACATTTTACCGAAAGTGGTTTCCGCGAAAGACCGGTGTGGTGGGCGTTTGTGGCTGCCTCCCCTAACCCCTCCGGTGGAGGGGAACAAATACACGGTTTTGCTCTTTACTACATCCGGTACTCAACCTGGAAAGGACAAGCGATGTATCTTGAAGATATTCTTATTACGAATGAAATGCGAGGAAAGGGAATCGGCAAATTGTTATTTGACCGTTTGATCGAAGAAGCCAGGGAAAAAAAATTTAACCGAATTATTTGGCAGGTGTTAGATTGGAATGAACCAGCCATTGATTTCTATAAAAAATACAATGCCGAATTTGATTCAGGTTGGCTCAATTGCAGCATTTATGTGACCTCTGCACAGAACACATAAATTAATTCACTCCCTGCACCATCACCTGCTTATTAATTTTTAGGATTAATCCCTGCAGTACTTTTCCCGGCCCCGCTTCTGTAAATGTAGATGCCCCATCGGTGATCATAGCCTGCACGCTTTGTGTCCATCGCACAGGATTGGTCAGTTGATCGATCAAATTTGTTTTTATCTCTTCGCCATCCATTACGGCTTTTGCGATTGCATTCTGATAAACCGGGCAGACGGGGGAATGAAACCTGGTGGACTCAATAGCGGTTTGTAATTCCTCGCGGGCTGGTTTCATCAACTGGGAGTGAAAGGCGCCCCCTACAGGCAACACCATTGCTCTTTTTGCTCCTGCTGCGTTCATTCTTTCGCAGGCAATATCAATTCCACGCAGCGAGCCACTTATTACCAATTGGCCCGGACAATTATAATTCGCAGCAACGACCACTTCGCCCGTCTCTTTTTGAACCTGTTCGCAAATTGATTCGACTTTCTCATCAGGCAAACCCAGAACAGCGGCCATTGTCGACGGATTTAATTCACATGCCTTCTGCATGGCCTGCGCACGGATGGAAACAAGCGCAAGGGCATCATCAAAACTCAGTGTGCCGTTGACCACCAACCCAGAAAATTCTCCAAGGGAATGCCCGGCTACCATATCGGGTCTTGCATTCTCGATACTCCTGTATGCTATGATTGAATGAAGAAAAACAGCAGGCTGGGTAACCCTGGTTTGTCTCAGATCTTCCTCTGTTCCCCGAAACATGATGTCGGAAATACGAAAACCTAAAACATCGTTGGCTTGTTCAAACAATTTTTTAGAAAAAGCACTATTCTGATAATGTTCTATTCCCATTCCGGGAAATTGCGAACCCTGCCCCGGAAATACGTAAGCGTGCTTCATCCCATCCAATTTCAGCGAAAATAGGACATTAAACGAATCCGTCTTACCTGTTATCTCGGCTGGGGAACCTTATACTTGGCCAGGATGCCTTTGTATTGCGGAAGGACAGCAATGGCTAAAAGATCCCTGTCGTTGATAAGATGATCATAATCATCGAAACCAGCGATCAGTGATTTTTCTACATACTGCAATGCTTTATTTGTGTCTCCTGCCAAAGAATAGATGCAGGCTGCATTATGTAAATTCCATTTCAGGTTGTAATTGTCCGTGCCGTTTTCCTTTATCAATTTTAAAATAACGCGAATCGCCGTTTGTTTATCTCCCTCGATGATCTTTGCATAGGCATAGCTTGATGTCGTATCGGCAAGGATTGATTTGTCAGCAGCTTTTTCCAGGTTAGTACTTGCCAGGTCATCCTGTTTCAATATTAGTTTGAAAAACCTTCCTAGCTCGTAGTATGAATTATAATAAGGATCCAGTGTCACCGATTTTTGAAGATCAGCCAACGCCCCTATATTATCTTTCATTTTTGTTTTCAACAAGCCCCTGTCTTTATAAGCAGATGCCAGTCTAACGGAATCGAAATAATAAAGAGTGGTCAATTTTTCATAATTATTGATCACTTTGTTATAATCTTTCAAAGAACCAGCATAATCTTTTTTTATGGATAAAATATAGGCCCGGTTAGTGTAGTATGATTTTTCATCAGGATTCATCGCAACGGCCGAGTTTATATACCCAAGCGCCCCGGTATAATCAAGCATATTTCTGCAAGACCAGTACAAAGTGCCATAGCAATAAGCCTTGTCTGCATCCTTTTTATATAATGACGCGGCCTGCAGATAATATCGATTTGCTTCCTTATATTGCTTCAGGGAATACAATACATCTGCCATGTTACGGTTTGCATTATCATAATTTGGATTTAATTCTAACGATTTTTTGAGGTCAATTTTTGCATCTTCATACTTCTCCAGATCGTATTCATACAGGCCACGATTGCTATACAAAATTCCAAGATCATTCGCACTGGTAGAGCTATTTGTCTTTTCAATAAGGTTAATAGCGGATGTGCAATCGCCAATGGCCAGATCGTACTGATATTTTCCCGAACGGCATAGCGCTCTGTTCCAAAAGGCACCATCATTTGATGCATTATAATCGATGGCTTTTGTATAATCATTGATAGCGTCATCATTTTCACCCTGCTTGCGTTCCACGTCGGCCCGTTCTTTATATAACTTCGAAAGAATGATGTTGTCACTTGCATATCCAATAGCGGTTGTGTATGATTCCCTGGCTTTTTTATACTCTTCAATTTTAAAATTTGACCAGCCCATATACCAATAAATGTCCAATTTATCCTCATAGCCATAATTTTTGGCCCATTCAAAATCAGGAAGCGCGTCTTGATAATTTTGTTGGTTATACCGGCATAGTGCACGCCAATAATACAATGCTCCCAGGGAGGAATTATCGGATGAGTAATAACTGATGGCGCTTCCAAAGTCATTCGCGGCATCGGTATAGTTATTCATGTAGTATCTGCCCATTCCGCGCCACCAATAAGCAGGCCCATTAGGACTGGCAGTTATGGACTTGGTAGCATAGTCGACTGCATTGTAATAGTTTTTACTGTCGTATTCTTTTTTTGCCTGGTCGTTGTAAAAAGTATAATCTTGTGAAAATGACAAAATGGAGACGAGCAACAGGGTAACAAGGGTGGATATTTTTTTCATAAAGTGGGTTTTTAAGCCTGACAAGATACAAAGAAAAAAAGCTTGTGTCAAGACCCCTGGGAAAAAGAATAAATCTCAATAAAGCTTTGCAGAAATCAGTTTCAGGAATTCGCTGCGGGTGGCGTTTTTCATGAACTCGCCATCAAATGCAGATGTCGTGGTAACTGAATTTTGCTTTTGCACTCCGCGCATCATCATGCACAGATGCTGCGCTTCAATCACAACCGCAACACCTAATGGATTAAGCGTTTCCTTTATAGCCTGCAAGATCTGTGTCGTCAACCTCTCCTGCACCTGCAGGCGGCGAGCGTACACATCGACCACTCTTGCAATTTTGCTTAACCCGGTTATCCAGCCGTTAGGAATATACGCAACATGTGCCTTACCGAAGAATGGTAAAATATGATGTTCGCACATACTGTACAGTTCAATATCCTTTACGAGGATCATTTCACTCATCTCTTCATGGAACTTAGCCGAGTTAAGAATGATCTTGGCGTCGATGTTATATCCCTGAGTCATAAATTGCATGGCTTTTGCCAGTCGTTCGGGAGTTTTCAGCAATCCTTCCCTGTTAGGGTTCTCGCCAAGCAGGGCTAACGTTTCCCGGTAATTCTCAATAAGTCCCGAGGTGATTTTGTCTTCGAATTGTTCGGTTCTTTTATAAGCCATAGACCACTTTATTGATTTATTATTTAGATTTTTGGGTTACCAGCTTTTGTCCTTCGTTCGGCTTCTGTTGCGTCGCACACTTGTACGTTCTTTAATCATAGTCAACAATAATCGTTTTCCAAGGCTACCATCTAACTCACAGGATACTCCACAAAATTTCTCGGCGTTTCATAGAGTCTTACCTGAAGGTCAAATTTGTTATCGATATGCGGACGTAAAAGCCCATAGATTACTATAACAATATTTTCCGCCGTTGGGTTCAAGCTCTTAAATTCCTTCGTGTCGAGGTTAAGGTTTTTGTGATCAAATTTTTCTACCACTTCTCTCCTGATCAGATCGGATAAGAACTTTAGATCCATCACGTATCCCGTATCCTGGTCGGGCTCGCCCGTAATTTTTACTTCTATCTCATAATTATGCCCATGATAATTCGGTAAAGCACATTTGCCAAATACCTTTTCATTTTTAGCATCATCCCATGCCTGGTTGTACAGACGATGGGCTGCATTAAAATGTTCTTTTCTAAAAACAGACACTCTTTCACCCATACTTTTAAATTACAAAAATTAATACACTCCCTTTTGAAAGGTGGGCGTAACGACGTTTTCATTTCATCCTAACGTAAAAAATACGAAACGGTTGGCCCGACTTGCAGGGCTCGTTTATTTTGCCCCAAAATATTCCACATAAATTCTCGGCGTTTCATACAGCTTAATACAATGTAATTGAACGTTTGTCGGCAAATGTTTCTGTAGCTGCTCCCAGATCCCAATCACAAGATTTTCCGAGCTGCACATTTTGCCGCGCATAAATTCCACATCCATATTCAGGTTTTTGTGATCAACTTTTTCAATGACGTGTTCTTTAATGAGCACACTTAACTTTTTCACGTCAAATAAAAAGCCAGTATCGTTATCTGGTTCGCCCTTTATCGTAACAAATAAATCGTAATTATGGCCGTGCCAGTTCTCATTGGCACACGGGCCAAAGACCTCATCATTTTTTTCCTTGCTCCACGCCGGGTTATACAGTTTGTGGGCCGCATTAAAATGTTCCATTCTCGTCAGGTAAACCATACAAAAAAGAATAAGTAGTCCGTTCCTGCCGAACCATACATTCGGGGCGGCAAAGGTAAGGACAAACAAGATGCAGATGAATCTATAACTTTGCCCGTTAACAAGTATGAACATCTTATTGATTTCAGCAACAGCCAAAGAGATAGCACCTTTTTTTGAATACTACCGCAATAGCAAAAGAGCTCAAAACATTGATATACTTATTACGGGCATTGGCCTTACTGCTGCAACCTATCATCTTCTGAAACAGGTAAATTTAAAAAGACCCGACCTCATCATACAGGCTGGCGTGGCTGGTTGTTTTAATAAAAAAATTCCGTTAGCTACCGTCGTAATGGTAGAAAAAGAAACCATTGCAGACCAGAGTGTGATAGAACTAAAAAGACTCAAAACAATTTTTGACCTTGAATTGGTCCCCCATGATCAATTTCCTTTTGAGCATGGCTGGTTAGTAAATGATCATGAGCTGTTGAAGAGAAGTAAACTAAAAAAGGTCAAAGCTATTTCGGTTAATGAAATAACCACATCAAAGCAAAGAGTGAAATTTTACAAAAAGGCGTTCAACCCTTTGATCGAATCCATGGAAGGAGCCGCCTTGCACTACACCTGCTTAATGGAAAAAATCTCTTTCATTCAATTGCGCAGTATTTCAAATTATATTACCGAAAGAGATAAAAAGAAATGGGATATGAAGAAATCTATCATGAAGTTGAATAACGAGC
>VBAQ01000030.1:0-932 GCA_005883765.1 Bacteroidota bacterium | reverse complement strand
TATAAACCTTGTCGAAACATTAAATGCTACGTCGTGAGTCTGCGTAAACAATAATATAATAAACGAAAAACATTGAAACTGACACTCGGCTTTTCACCTTGCCCTAACGATACTTTTATTTTTGATGCACTGGTTAACAAAAAAATTGATCTCGGGGAGTTTGAATTTGATGTGGTGCTTGAAGATGTAGAAACGCTTAATCAATGGGCCCTACAGGACAGGCTTGACATTACCAAGCTGAGCTTTCCCGCCTTTTTTCAATCGGTCGATCACTATATCATTCTTAATTCTGGCAGCGCATTAGGCAAGGGAGTGGGTCCAATATTGATATCGAAGGAAAAAGGACAATATCCAGCACTTGACGTTCAAAATTCCGCCATTGCGCTTCCGGGGGAAAATACAACTGCGAATCTTTTATTTTCTTTCGCCTATCCTGAAGCAAATAAAAAAGTTTTTATGCGGAAGATTTTGTATTGCATGAATCTGTACGTGCGTCGACGATTGAAAAAAGTTTGGCTCACGAGCCGGCATTAGGCGTTATCATTCATGAGAACCGTTTTACGTATCAACAAAAGGGCTTGCATAAGGTGGTGGACCTGGGTGAATTTTGGGAGGAAAAAATGAAGTCACCCATACCATTGGGAGCTATTGCGATCAAGAGAAAGATCGAAAGATCAGCTTCACAAAAAGTAAATGAATTGATCAAACAAAGTCTTGAATACGCTTATGCGAATTATCCTTTGATCACTGACTTTGTGAAAGAAAATTCAAAGGAGATGAGTGAAGAGGTTATGCGCCAGCACATCGGGTTGTATGTAAACAATTATTCACTGGACCTGGGAGCAGAAGGCAGGCAGGCCATTGAGACCTTGCGCGACGTTTATAAAAAAATGAATTCCTCAAATGAATCGGCGAACAAATCATTGTTCCTG
>VBAQ01000337.1 GCA_005883765.1 Bacteroidota bacterium | reverse complement strand
CAAATACCCGAATCTTTATGCAGATGTATCGGCTCGGTTCGGTGAAACCTCTACCATACCAAGATATATGGCATCATTTTATGACAGAAATCAGGACAAACTTCTGTATGGAACAGACAATATTCCTGAACCCGATATGTACGAGATAACATTTCGTATCCTCGAGACATTAGATGAACATTTTTACTATTACAGGTTTTATCATTGGCCGTCGTATGGTTTCGGCCTAAGTGACAATATTCTGAAAAAGGTTTACCAAACAAACGCAAAAAAGATATTAAAGAATGAAATCTCAAAACACTGACAACTCAAGGAGAGGCTTCTTAAAGAAGTCACTCATAACAGGCAGTCTTTTTCCTCTCATGCATGGAAATTTGTTCTCCATATTTCATGACACCCCTGTGGACCGTTTAAAGATTCATATATTCTCCAAGCATCTGCAGTTTTTGAATTATCATGATATGGCTGAAGCAGCGGCCCAAATGGGTTTTGATGGTATCGATCTCACGGTGCGTCCCAATGGCCATGTGTTGCCGGAACGGGTTGAAAGCGATCTGCCTAAAGCTGTTGAAGCTATGCGCAAGGTTGGTTTGAGTCCTTTGTTGATGACTACCTCTGTTCAGGATGCAGATAATATTACAGATAAACAAGTACTAAAGACAGCAGTTAAACTCGGTATTCAATACTATCGGATGAATTGGTTTGCCTATCCGGAAGAAAAAAGTATCCCGGAATCGTTGCAGTATTTCCAGCAAAAAGTAAAAGACCTGAGCTACCTCAATAAAGAATTGGGATTGACCGGATGTTACCAGAATCATGCAGGAAATGAAGTGGGTTCTGCTATATGGGAGTTATGGGAATTATTAAAAGAGGCAGACAAGCAATACATGGGACTGCAATATGACATTCGGCATGCTGTGGTCGAAGGTGGCTTGTCATGGCAGAAAGGCCTGCGCCTTATACAACCTCAAATAAAAACATTGGCCATGAAAGACTTTATGTGGGAAAAGAAAAATGGAGTGTGGGACACACAGAATACACCTGTAGGAGAAGGTATGGTTGATTTCAAAACTTACTTCAAGCTATTAAAACAATACCGGATAAGCGCACCGGTAACGTTACACCTTGAATATTCTTTAGGAGGTGCGGAGAATGGGGCTACTCAAATTTCATGCGATAAAAAAGTTGTTTTTGAAGCGATGAAAAAAGATCTGCAAAAAGTTCACGATCTATGGCAAGAGGCGTAAATAGTTATATTCAAAACCGGCACTTAAATTCAACCGGCAATGAAAAGTAAAATCTCACTTATTTGTTCCATTGTATTCAGCCTTATTCTCAAAGTTGAGGCCTTTCAGTTGCCTGTCAATAATAAGAATTCAATTTTTACATATGAGAAGATGCCGGAAGTTCTGCCGGGAACAAAATTACTCGGGGCAGAGAATGATCTCTCTGTGAAAATGCTGGATGGTGCTCACAAGTTTATTGAAGAAAAAATCAATGAATCTGTCGCCAACCGTTTAAAATTATGGAATCGCGATCTTACGTCACAGGAAGCTTATGAGAAATCGGTAGATCCGAATCGTAGGAGATTTATGAAATACATTGGAGTTGAAGATAAGGCAGAATCATTGGTTAACTACAATGTGGGAATTCCGGATAAATACCCGCCGGTGCTTATGCAAAAATTTTCAGCGGACAATGATCCGGGTCTTGTTGCAGAAACGGAAAAATACCGGATCTACCAGGTTCGGTGGCCGGTTTTAAACAGGGTGTATGGCGAAGGTCTTTTGCTTCAACCCAAATCCAAACCCAAGGCGAATATCATAGTAATACCAGATGCAGACCAGGAGCCGGAACAACTGGTTGGACTTTTGCCGGGAATAGCTGTTGAATCGCAACTTGCGCGCCGTCTTGCGGAAAACGGATTCCAGGTATTGATCCCTGTTATCATTAGCCGAACATTTCTTTTTCCCGGACAGGAACAACAACAAACCTATCGGGAATGGATTTACAGGCAGGCCTTTCACATGGGACGACATATTATTGGCTATGAAGTTCAGAAAGTAATGTCAGCCGTAGATTGGTTCAAACAATCAGCCGACAAAGATTTAAAGATTGGTGTTGCTGGTTATTGTGAGGGAGCACTAATCGCATTCTATTCTGCAGCTGTTGACAAAAGAATTGATGCTGTTCTTGTGAGTGGCTACTTTAATACGCGGCAACGGGTTTGGGATGAACCGATCTACCGCAATGTGTGGGGACTTCTTTCAGAATTTGGTGATGCGGAAATAGCAACGCTCATCGCTCCTCGTCCGCTGGTAATTGAATATAGCCGGGTTCCTGATATAGTCGAAAAATTAAGTGAATCCGGTGAAAAGCCCATCCAGGTTGAGGGTTGGACTTTTACAGGATACAAAGGGAGATTGCAAACACCCGCATTCAAGGATGTACAATCTGAGTATAATCGTATTGATCAGTTAACAAAGCGAGGTTTTCAATCCAGGGATCTTATTAGTGATCAGAAAAATAATCCCGTCAACTTTGGAACCAAAGCTGCGTTAGAAAAATTTGTCTGGTTTCTTGACTATAATTTGTCTTTGTCAATTACTAATGAGATCCCTGCTGATAAGCGAAGTTCATTTAATCCTAAAGAAAGACAAATACGCCAGGTAAAGGAAATAGAAGATCACATTCAATGGCTTCTTCGTGATTCTGATAAAGAAAGAAACAGATTTTTCCTTTACAAAGTGATGCCGGAATTTGGAGAAAGAAACTGGAGTACTAAACCTTATCATTCGTATTATTCGCCCGATCGGTTTATTGATGCAGCAAAAGAGTATAGAAAGTTTTTTTGGGAGGAAATTTTGGGCA
>VBAQ01000029.1 GCA_005883765.1 Bacteroidota bacterium | reverse complement strand
AATATTTCATGGCTTGTATGTCTTTAAATGTTCTTGTCATAATAAACAGAATTTTCATCGTTCGGGTCAAGTGATGCATTGATAGCTTTCTTTTTGCCTATTACTAAATCATACACCAATGGGACTAACCACAAGCTCATGAAGATGCTGAATAATAATCCACCAATCACAGCAATTCCTAACGGAGCAGTTTGTTTACCGCTTTCTCCTAATCCCAAAGACATAGGTATCATACCTGTTATCATCGCGAGGCTTGTCATTAAAATAGGTCGCAAACGGTTTGCCGCTGCCTGCGCCCCAATCAACATAGTCTTATTTTGTTGCAAGCGGATGAGCTCAGCATTCGACACCAGGAGAATCGCATTTGCCACTGCTACTCCAATAGCCATTATACAACCCATGAAAGATTGAATGTTTAGGGTGTTACCAGTTACCCATAACAACAACATTGAACCTGCTAATACACCAGGGAATACTGACAATATAGTTAAGGTTAGTTTGAACGATTGGAAATAAGCAGTGAGCATTAATCCGATAACTACAATTGCCAACAACAAACCAACAGATAATTCGCTGGTGGTTTGATTTAATACATCCGATTGGCCGCGCAGATAGACTTTTACTCCTTGTGGCAATTCCCCCAATCTTTTAATAGAGTTGTTTACATCTGCAACAGCTTTTCCCAAATCCTTCTTATGGATATTTGCTGTTACAGTAATATATCGTTGTTGATTAATCCTATCATATTCACCAACAGAATTTCCTCTTTTCCATTCTGCGATATCTCTTAGGTAAATTGTATTGTCACCAGCTTTACCTACAGGAACCTGGTCTATTTGCTCCGGGCTATTCATGGCTAACTGAGGATATTCAACCTGCACCTGGTAAGCATTGCCTGATGCTTTGTCCAACCAATATACCGGCTGCGTTAAACGACTGGAAGAAGTTGCTTGTGCTACGGATTTTCCAGCCTGGTCAACCGTTAAACCCATTTGGCCGACTCTAATTCTATCGTAATTAATTTGAATAGTTGGGTAATCCAGTGGCTGTGCTATCTGAACATCACGCAGGTAAGAAATATTATTCAATGATCGTATTAACTTATCAGCAATCTCGCGGCTCTGTGGTAAATTTCTTCCTTGCACTACCACTTCAACAGGATTATTAGCTCCTAAGCTCATTACCTGGTCAACTAAATCTGCTGGTTCAAATGACAGCGAAACATCAGGGATATTTTTTATAACTGATGAGCGCAACTTTTCTTTTAAATTTTCTATACTGATGCCGGAACCTTTGGCAAGATTCACCTTAATTACAGCTTCATGCGGCCCGCTAGTATAAAGAAAGATGGGGTTGATAGCATAAGTTGGAGGTTGCAGTCCGACAAATGATGATGTAATGGCAATATTTTTCTTTCCTGCAAGGCTGTCAATAATTACCAATGTTTTTTCAGTCGCATCTTCAGTACGCTCAATCCTTGTCCCTGTCTGCATCCGCAAACGAACCTGCATTTGACCGGCATCTACTTTAGGAAAGATCTCTGTACCTGCATTTTTATACCCGATAAAAGCTAATAGTAATAATATAACTACCACGACGGGTACAATCAAAGCACTTAGCTTGCCTGACTTTTGAATAGTTGTCGATAATCTTTTCTTCATTCCTGAAAGCTTGTCTTCATTATTACTTTTATTTACCTTCTTCATTATCCAGTTGGATAATACCGGCACTAAAGTCAGAGATAAGAGAAAGGAAGCAACCATTGCAAATGCCACTGCCATTGAAAGAGGCATAAACATTGACCTTGGCACACCCGACATGAATAATGCAGGAACAAAAACTGCCAAAACACTAAGCAGTATCAATAATGTTGGGGCAGCAATTTCTTTACAGGCATCCCAGACAGCTCTCGATTTTGATTTACCCAATTCCAAATGATAATGAATATTTTCAATCGTTACCGTCGCTTCATCCACCAAAATACCTATTGATAATGCCAACCCGCCCAGCGTCATTATATTAATGGTTTGATCTGTTAAATACAAACAGACAACAGAAGTCAGTAATGCCAATGGAATAGTTATTGTAACAATAACAGCGCTTCGCAGGTCTCTTAAGAATAACAACACCATTAAACCGGTCAGCAATGCACCTAACAAACCTTCAAACAATAAACTTTTTAGTGAATTGATCACATACCCGGACTGGTCAAATTCATACGATACTTTAATATCCTCCGGGATGGCAGCCTGCATATCAGGCAATGCTTTTTTGATGGACTGCACTACATCCCAGGTGGAAGCATCGGCTCTTTTAGTAACAGGAATATAAACAGAACGTTTGCCATTGATGAGCGCATAACCTGTTGTAACATCAGCTCCGTTATCAACTGTAGCAAGGTCTCTGACCAATACAGAAGTGCCGTCAATGTTTTTTACTGTAACGTTTTCTAATTCTTTAAAATTATCTACCACACTATTTGAAGATGTAATAATAGCTTTATCACCCACACGGATATTTCCGGCAGGCAGGAGAGAGTTGTTTCTGGCAATAGCCATAACTATTTCATCGGCTGTGATATTATAGCTTCTCAATCTTTCGGGGTCTGCTTTAATCACAATGGTTCGTTGATTACCGCCAAAAGGTGGTGGAGCAGATACTCCGGGCAACGCTGCAAACATGGGACGCACTTTGAACAATGCCAGATCCTGAATCTCATTTAAGGAACGACCCTCGCTGCTGAATACTAACTGGCCTACCGGAACAGAACCTGCATCGTATCTCATTACAAAAGGGGGCAAAGTACCCGGAGGCATAAAAGAACGGGAACGGTTAACATAGGAAATAACTTCGGCCATTGCATTAGCCATATCTGTGCCTTCGTGAAATTGCAATTTGATTAATGCTAACCCCTGTATGGATTTACTTTCCACAGTTTTTATACCGGTGATGTATAGAAAATGATATTCATAATAAGAAGTAATAAACCCCTCCATTTGTTGCGGTGATAACCCACCATAAGTTTGCGCCACATAAATAGTAGGTGCATTTATAGCCGGGAAAATATCTATAGCTGATTTCCGGATAGCCAAAACAGAAAACAGGATGATACCAATGACCAATACGATAATCGTGACTGGCCTGCGAAGTGCAAACTGAATTAATCGAACCATTCTTTACCTGATTTCATTTAAAAAAATATTCTCATCACCCTTCACCGCCGCCTGCAGCAACAAGGCTTTCCATGCATCCCAATATGCCTTTTTAAGATCTAATTCAGCTTTCAATAAATTATACTGAGCCTGGATCAAATCTGAAAAATTCACCAGGCCCGTATTGTACCTGACCTGCATCGCCGCAAAAGCGTATTGCCCCGACTTCAGTTGTTGCTGTGTTTCTGCTGCAATGGCTATACTATTATTGAATGTAGTATTGGCAATGCGATGTTGTGTTGAAAGTGTTTCTTTATTTTCTTCTACTCTTTCCTCCGCTGCTTTTGATAAAAAATCTTGTGCCTGCAGTTGATGTTTCACTTCGCCATATTTCATAATAGGAAAAGCAAGTTGCACACCGGCCCCATAGTTATAGCGCTGCAATCCTAAACCATCCCATGTTTTGGTGGCACCGTTTTGCTGAAAACCTGAGCCACGTGCAAACCCCGTACCCCAGACGTTTAACTTAGGTAAGTATGATTTTTTTAAGAAAAATTCTTTTGACTGGCTTAACCGGAATTGGCTTTGGGCATATTGAACAAGGGGATGATTAGAAAATGAAGTATCATTAGTCGTTATCATCAGTGGCAATTCATGCAAGAATGTAGTATCAGCCGGAACAGGCAAATTATCTGTTACGATTAGCTGCGCCAATAACCATTGTTGTGTTTCCAATTGTCTTTGTGCATTTAGAAAATCAATCTTCGCTTTGGAAAGTTCTGATAAAAACAATGCTGTGTCAACTCCCGGTTTAATTCCACTGTTAGCCAATGCCCTGCTTTGTTTGAGGTTGGCCTCAACTCTTTGTATATTTTGCCGGTGAATACTTATAATATCATAAGCCAGCAGTAAATCCAAATAAGCGCTGATAACATTTATCTTATGCAGAAATAAGGCTTGCTGCCATTCTGATTTTTTTGAATTGGCTTCGGCTATAGAAACATTTATCTGAGCATCCCGCTGGCCAAAGGTTATTGCCTGCCAATTCAATAATATACTTGCAGCGCTGCCTGTAGCCGGGGTAAAACTATTTGTGGAGGAAGGCGGTCCTGTCATTGGCAGAATTCCATAGGGGTAAAATATACCCGTAAGGTTATTGGCAGTACCAAAACCTGCCTGGTAGGTCGCATCAATCGTTGGTAATCTGCTGTACTTTGCTACATCAACATTTTTTGCAGCGGCATCTGCGTCATACTTACGGGCTTTTAATAAATGATAATGTTGTTCCGCTAATTGAACAACGTCATTTAATTTTATTAGAGTATCAGCGGGCACCTGAGCTGCCGCTTCACTACAAATAATTAGTGCAACCAGAGACTTGTACAATCTTATATACTGCATCTTAACAAATCAATTTGTATATCTAAAGCTAACAGTTTTGAAAATTCGCATCACCAATAATTTAGTGGTACAATTTTTATTCTCTAATTTTTCTATGACTGAATTTTTAACAACAAGCCAGCCAGCGCAGCCAGAAGAATAATAAGTGGTTCCTGTATTTTTTTAAATCTTAATAGAACTAAAATTGCAGCCAGGGCAATAAACAAGGATGGCAAATCGACAATCTGTCTTTTCGCTAAAACGATCACCGCCCCCGCTATGGCCCCGACAGCGGCCGCTGTAATACCATCAACCACTGCTTTGATAGATGGATTCTTTCCGTACTTGTGAAAATAAGGTGCGGGTATTACAGTGAATAAATAACAAGGAAGAAAAGTTGCTAATGCCGCCACGCACGCCCCGGGAAATCCGGCAACCAGATAACCAATGAAACCAACTGTAATGACGACGGGACCAGGCGTGATCATCGCAACGGCTACGGCATCGAGGAATTGTTTTTCATTCAACCAATGAAAATCTTTCACAACTCCGCCGTATAAAAAAGGAACAATGGCTAAGCCACTTCCAAAAACAAATGCACCAGCTTTCAGAAAGAACCACCAGATCTGCAGCAGTTTTTGATCCGGTGCAGCCTGCGTAGACACCTGTAAAAAAAATATAGGCAGCAGGATCGAATTATTTTTCTTGAAAAAAGAAGGACGGATTCGAATTACCCAAACAATAAAACCCGCCAATAATATCAGCCAGATGTTCTCTTGTTCCGTTAAGAAGGTAGATAGAACCAGGCAAAGAAAAATGATCCATAACAACCAATCTTTACCCAGTGTTTTTTTTGACAGCTTGTAGCCACTAATGGCAATGATCCCGATGACTGCAGCACCTACTCCATAAAAAACAGCCTGCATCCAGGGTAATCCACCAAAGTTTAAATAGGCATAACCAAGTATCACCACCATTACAAAAGACGGCAGCACAAATGCAAGCCCGGCCAGGGTAGCTCCAATGATCTTAAAATCTACATAGCCGATATAGATCGCAAGTTGAGCCGCCAAGGGACCGGGAGCCAGTTGCGCAAGGGCGAGGCCTTCTTTATAGTCTGCTTCGCTGATCCATTTTCGTTTTTCGACAAGATCCCTGTGCATATAACCTACCAATGCAACCGGCCCACCAAAACCAGCAGCACCCAGCTTTAGAAAATAATAAATGAGATCGCTGATCGAATAGCGCGATATGCGTGATGTTGTATACATTGTTGATCATTCAAGGTGATAGATCCACAAGGCGGCGGAAGTGGCACCATGCTTAGGAACCGCAAGCAAGAATTTTTTTTCCGAAGGAAGCAAAAGTGATGTGCGAGCGCCACTGCTTGTAGCTATGTGGTTAATTTGAATTAGCTCTTTGTCATTTGCTTTGAATATATCAATAAATCCTTCTCCTGCAGACACAAAAACCAGACTGTCTGAACGGTTGTAGAATACATCATCCGCGTCGCCAGAGCAACTCGTAACGGCAATATCCTTTCCGGTTTGCGCATTTACCATCCGCAACCTGGGGCGATTTCTGCAACCAATAAAAAGACGATCTTTTTTTTCATCCAGCGCCATCGGGAAGTTCGATGAGGCATTGACATTTTTCCATTTTGCGATCACCCTGTTTGATGAAAGTTCCGCGACTTCAATTTCATTGGCATCGGGAACGTTTATGTAGATGTGACCCCATTTTCTTGAGATCTGAAA
Source organism: Bacteroidota bacterium (assembly GCA_005883765.1). Lineage (GTDB taxonomy): Bacteria > Bacteroidota > Bacteroidia > Chitinophagales > Chitinophagaceae > VBAU01. The sequence goes on along the minus strand of VBAQ01000029.1, from coordinate 9,625 downwards.
AGATTCAGGATGTTCATCCAGTGGAATGTTTGCCACTTGTTTCATTGCCCCTGGATCGATCACCGCAATGGCGCCGCTGCCATATCCAACGTATAATAAATGTGATGTTTCATCATAACGAATATTGTCCGCATCGCTTTTCAAATGGACAGAACCCAGCTGATTATAATTTGATGCGTCATAGAAAATACAATCACCATTATCACCATTTGCTACTACTATCCTTTTTGAAGAAGAAATATAAGCGATACCTTGTGGTTCATGCAACCCTGTAATGCTGTGCACTACCTGTTTTGTTTTTAGGTCTACAACCTCAACAGTATTATTTCCAACGGCGGCCACATATGCAAGATGATTTGTTGAGTCATAAGTAAGGTGATCTATCCGGCCACTTACGTTCGGTAAAATAATTTTTGAAACCAGCGTAAGTCGTTCCTTTTCCAGATGGTTATTTGTCACCTGCGAATTACAATTGAAGTTCAGACTGCCACAAAGCAAGATGGACTGCAGAGATAAAAATTTTAATTTGTTTGTATTTATAAAACCGGGTTCCATGTATGTTTTTCTTGCTGTATATATTTTGCCCAGGAATAAATCGCATCATAAATTTTCATGCCAATAGAAAGCATCTCATGATCGTCTTTATAATTATATGAAAGTCCGGCGGAGATAGCCCAGAGACCTGCAGCTTGTGGTGCCAAGTCAAAGCGATCTGTATCGGCACCCCGGACAATTGTAGCTAACTGATGCAGAGCGGGATCATCGAGCTTATGCCTCTTCACAATAAAGTCAAATGTGCATTCATCGCCATAATGAGAGTATTCAGCGCCGGGAATATCATAAGGAATGGCATTGAGTTCTTTTGCCTTTCTAAAAACCTGTTCCTTTGGAACATAAATAAATTCAGCCTCTTTGTCTACAAAATTTTTAATAAGCCAGGGACAAGCGATCCTGTCGATCTTCGGCCGTTCTCTAGTTATCCATTTCATTTTATAATGGTTTAAAATTTTATCGAAAAGGGAACCATGCCTTCAACGCTTGAAAATCTTTTTGATTTTTTAAGACCTCAAAATTATAACGGTCGCCTGGCTGTTCCGAAAAATTCAATTTCATTCCCATCTTGCAAGCCAATGCTTTCTCATAAACAATCGATGCCGCTGCCACGTCCTGCAAGGCCATTCCTGTGCTGTCAAAAATAATGATCTCTTTCTCTGACTCTCGTCCGGGCTTTTTGCCGGTGATGATCATTCCCAACTCTGCGTGGATGGCCGCAATCGTAATTCTTTTCTCCTCTATGGTATGATGAAGTTCCCCTATCGTGGCACTTTGCTCAGCAAGGTCAACTACAATCTTATTTGAAGCAACTAATTCCGGAAACAGTTCTTGTTTCTCCTCGCTATCTGCACCCACCGCAGCTATAAATGTTCCGGGCGATATATCTTCACCGCGGATGAATGGTTGCCTTGATGGCGTGCAAGTCGCAACAATATTGCTGTCTCTAAGAGCCATTACCAGGTCGTTCTTCTTAACTGAGATAACTTCTAATTCATTTGAAAAATGCTCAGTAAATCTTTGTGCCGATCTTTCATCAATATCGAAAACGTAGGCTCTCTTGAGCGATCTGACTTTCATCAATGCTTTCAGGGAAATTTTTCCCTGGCTACCGCAACCACAAATCGTAACGTTCTTAGCGCTCTGACGGGCGAGATATTTTGCAGCAACGCCAGTGGCAGCACCGGTTCTGATGATTGTAATTTCAATAGAGTCGATCAGCGCAAGAAGTCTTCCATTGTCTTCATCACAAACAACGATGATGCCCTGAATGGTCGGAAGTCCATTTCGTTTTGAATTGCCGGGAAAGTTGGCATTTACTTTTGCTACAAAATATTTTTTTCCAGATCCCAATATGCCAGCCTTGATATGAAAGCCTCCTTTTTCTGAATGAATTCCCAGGATTTTTGGAGGCAAAGCTTTCCCTTCAGCATGCAACCTGAATGCCTGTTCAACCCCGGTTATGCATTCATCAATGGTTAAAAGCTTGGCCACGTCGTTGCGCTTTAAAAGCAATGTCCCTGTTAGATCCATTTATGAACTATTGTGGCACAATGTTACCAAGACAATAAACCTCAAAATAGAATGGAAATAACTTTTTGTACAATGGTTACTTTGTGCGCAAGTTTTTTCTGTAAGCCGATGGATTCTGCCCGGTGTGTTTTTTGAAAATTCTTGTAAAATGACTTTGATCGGAAAAGCCGGTCAAATAAGCGATTTTGGTAAGAGAATAGTCAGAAGTATGTAAGTGTTCAATAGCTTTTTCAATTCTGAGTTTCCGGATATACTCTCCGAAAGAAAGATCATTAAAATATTTAGAAAATTCACGAGAGAGGTATGTAGGATTAACATCCAGGTTTTTTGAAAGTTGTTTTAACGTAACATTCGTGTCAATTTGATCCTGGATGATCTCTTTTAATTCCTTTGCCCAGGCGGGAATTTTTTTTGCCGATGTTTTTTGTTTTAAATATTTCTCAAACACTTCGATCAATAAATGCTCTATCGGATTTTGAGTATGTTTTTCATTCCGGTGATATTTTGCCCAATGATATAAGGCATCATAGATCAACATTCCCTTTTCGAGTAGCTCATGATCATTTTCATAGATATCGGCAAGCCCGGATGAGATAGCCCATAAGCCGGATGATTGCGCTGCCAGGTCATGTTTATCCGTATCTGCACCTCTGACAATAACAGCGATGATGTGAATTGCCGGATCATCTACCTGGTATTTCTCAACAAAATAATCAAAGGTGCATTTGTCTTTGTAATGAGTGAATTCAACATCAGGTATATCAAAAGGAATCCCACCCAGCTCCTCCGCCCTTTTCAAAACGTCGGGAAAAGGAACAAAAAAGAACTCAGCCTCTGTATCAATAAACCGCTTTATAAGCCAGGGACATGCAATGCGGTCGATCTTCGGTCGTTCTCTTGTGATCCATTTCATATCGATTGATTTTTTGTCAAAAAATCGTGTTTTTAAAGTTAGTATAAATCTAAGAGCGGGTATTTGTCGTATGCTTAGATATAATGAAATCGTTCCTGAAGAAAAGAGTAAGTTCCCACGTCTTCTCGATTAGTGGAATTATATCTGGTTTAATTGTTCTTTTTATCTTCACTTCAAAACCCGGGAACAGAATGTCTCGTTATAGGTTGTTATGCCTCGGCGATTCTTACACTATTGGAGAAATGGTTTTATCAACTGAAAATTTTCCCAATCAAACGGTCAATTTACTCCGTCAATCAGGCCATGAATTTGAAAACCCGGAAATAGTAGCAAGGACAGGCTGGACGACTGATGAGCTCCAGGCCGCCATCAAGCAACATCGATTTCAAGACTCGTATGATTTTGTCACACTTCTCATTGGCGTCAACAACCAATACCGTGGAGAAGCGGTTGAGGATTATAAACCACAGTTTGAGTTATTGCTGAAACAAGCCATCACATTCGCAAAAGGGAAAAATGATCATGTGATTGTTCTATCTATTCCTGACTGGAGCGTAACTCCGTTCGCAAAAGATCGGGACAGGAATAAGATTGCGGCCGAAATCGACAATTACAACCAAGCAAATAAAAATATCGCTTTAGCATACCATGTGCACTATATTGACATTACGCCGGGCACAAAGGAAGCTATTCATGATAAGACACTAATCGCTCCTGACAGCTTACACCCCTCAGCAAAAGAGTATGCAAGATGGGCAGAGAAAATATACGAGGTTATTCATCGGGAACTGCAATAAAAATAATTGGTATAAATCCCAACGAAATCTACTTCAGATTAAACCTTTAACCTATTTAATTTTCATAAGCTTACTAAATCCATAACTATGAATAAAACTTTACTCTTACTGACATTTCTGTTTTTACTGGCCAGGAATCACATCGATGCTCAAAATGTTCTGAGTCCCTATTCAGCTAAAAAGTTGGTTACTGTTTCGGCGATTCCCGATTCATCAGCAAATGAAAATTTTTGCATCTGCAAGATCATAAGCTTTAACTCGGACAATAATCTTCAACGCACTGATGCAATTTTTGCCGCCAGCTCGCCGGAAAGGCCTGTGTCAAAAAAGCAACTGCTTCGAAATATTGATTATGAATTGCAGCAGGCACTTGTTTTTTTCGATTCTTACAAATTGGTAAAACAATTTGCATCAGCTGTCGATTGTAATACTTTGTATAAGTATTTGAAAGAAAAGCAAGAGATCATAAGCCGTTCTACTTTTCTTTCATCAACGTATGCTTACCGCTAATTCACTTTTATAGGGAAACAAATTTGGCTGGAAAAAGGGGTGCCTGACACGACATTTTAGGTTTCATTTCCGACAATTTGCGACAAATTCTCTATTGGTCAGGATATGTTCCGGCGGTGTTTGCTTTAAATAATTGCTATTCTTGTATTATACTTGCATGCCCGAACGGTGAGTGGTGAATGGTGAGTGGTGAGTATTTTACTCACAATTGACAACTCACAATTCACAACTGGAACAGTGAGTGCTGAGTAGTGAATGGCGTGGGTCTTCCACTCACAACTGACAACTCACAACTCACAAAAAACCACCCATTAAACTATGTCGAAGAACCTTTTAATTGTTGAAAGCCCTGCGAAAGCAAAGACTATCGAAAAAATATTAGGAAAGAATTTCGAGGTAAAGAGCTGCTATGGCCATATCCGCGACCTTGAGAAGGCGGGCATGGGCATTGACATGGAAAAAAATTACAAGCCTCGCTATATTGTTCCTGAAGAAAAACAAAAAGTCGTTAAAGATCTAAAAGCCTGGGCGAAGAAAGCCGATGAAGTTTGGCTCGCAACGGATGAGGACCGTGAAGGGGAAGCCATAAGCTGGCATCTGTGCGAAGTTCTTGGTCTTAATCCTAAGGCAACAAAACGTATCGTTTTTCACGAGATCACAAAACCGGCTATCCAGGATGCGATTCAGAATCCGCGAACAGTGGATATGAACCTGGTGAATGCGCAACAGGCTCGACGTGTGCTGGACAGGATCGTGGGATTTGAATTAAGCCCGGTACTTTGGCGAAAGATCAGCATGAGGAACAACCTCAGTGCCGGCCGTGTTCAAAGTGTTGCCGTGCGACTCATTGCTGAACGGGAACGTGAGATCAATGCATTCGAAACACAAAGCAATTTTAGAATTGAGGCGTGGTTCACTGGAAAAGATAGCAATGATAAAAGCATCTCTTTTAAGGCAGAAGGAGGCAAGTACTCTTCATCGGAAGATGCAGAAAGTTTTTTGAAGAGCTGTATTGGTGCGAGATACCAGGTGAGTGATATCCAGGTGAAACCTGCCAAACGTTCTCCGGCTCCTCCTTTTACTACATCCACTCTTCAACAGGAGGCCAGTCGAAAATTGGGCTATGGAGTTAGCCGCACTATGTTGCTGGCACAGCGACTTTATGAAAATGGCCACATCACTTACATGCGGACAGATAGCGTGAACCTGAGCAATACAGCGCTCGGTGACATCACCCGAACAGTCAAAGGCATGTACGGTGAACAATACCATCAATTCAGAAAATATAAAACAAAAAATCAAAGTGCGCAGGAAGCACACGAGGCTATTCGTCCCACATTCATGAACCATACCACTGTGAATGATGCCGATGCGAAAAAATTGTATGAGCTGATCTGGAAACGAACGATGGCTTGCCAGATGGCAGATGCAGAATTGGAAAGAACAACCGCGAAAATAAATATCAGCACCAATCATGAAGAGCTGACAGCGCAGGGCGAAGTTTTGAAGTTTGACGGATTTCTAAAAGTATATCGCGAAGATCGCGACGACGATGAATTATCGGATGAAGGTCCTTCGACGAGCTCAGAAGAAGGAATGTTGCCACCATTGATCGTTGGCCAACCTCTGACACTTAAGGAAATGAAGGCCATTGAAAGATTTACCCGCCCTCAGCCCAGATACACAGAAGCATCACTGGTCAAAAAATTGGAAGAGTTAGGAATTGGCAGGCCCTCTACCTATGCTCCGACGATCTCGACTATTCTAAAACGAGGCTATGTAGAAAAACGAGATAAGGAAAGCGTAAAAAGAGACTACCGCGTTTTTATTTTAGAAAAGGACCACGTCAAAAAAATAGTTGACCATGAAAACACAGGCGCTGAAAAATCAAAACTCTTTCCTACCGATCTTGGATTGGTCGTGACAGATTTTCTAAAACAATATTTTGATGATATCATGGATTATGGCTTTACCGCACGAATCGAAGAAGAGTTTGATGAAGTGGCGGAAGGCAAGATGAAGTGGAACCAGATGATCGATGATTTCTACAACCCGTTCAAAAAGGATGTGGAAAAAACCATTGAAACCGCAGAACGTGTCAAAGGTGAACGAGAATTGGGAATGGATCCCATAAGCGGAAAACCAGTTATTGCCAGAATGGGTCGATTTGGCCCGATGGTACAAATTGGTATTGCCGATGAAAATGAAAAGCCGCATTTTGCTGCGTTGAAAAAAGGACAGAGTATCGAAACCATTACCCTCGAAGAGGCTTTGGATCTTTTTAAGCTGCCTCTTACATTAGGTGAATACGAAGCACAAGAGGTGTATGTGAATATGGGCAGGTTTGGACCCTACGTAAAATGGGGCGAAGATTTTATTTCTCTTCCACGAGGCGAAGACCCGCTGGAAGTCGATATGGAGAGGGCCATCGAGCTGATCAGTCAAAAAAAGGAAGCTGATGCACCCATTGCCATGTACGACGGCAAGCCCGTAACAAGAGGCAAGGGAAGATTTGGTCCCTACCTAAAATGGAACGACATGTTCATTAATGTGCCGAGGAGATACAATTTTGATGCTCTCAATCAGAAAGAAGTTAATGAACTGATCGAAGCAAAAGTTAAGAAAGAAGCCAATCGCTATATCCAACATTGGCCTGATGAAAAAATTTCCATCGAAAATGGTCGTTGGGGAGCTTTTATCCGCTTTGGTAAAAAAATGCTGAAACTTGGGAAAAAACCTGACGATACCAAATACACTACGGAAGAACTTTCTTCAATTTCTGTAGATGAAGTAAAAAAAATGATTGAAGCGCAAATGCCGGATGCTTTTACGAAGAAGGCTGCAAAGAAAGCGGCCGGTAAAAAAGCAGCACCAAAAACTTCAAAGAAGAAAAAGAAATAAATAGACTACTCTTAATTTTACCTTCTAATTATTTCTCTATGCGATTCTATCGATCGGCCTTTTTTTGTATCGCCGTTCTTTTTTCTTTAGGTTTAGTTGCACAACCGTCACTACCAATTCCGGTAAATATTAAAGCCACTTATGCCAGGGAAACAAGATCTTTAGATGGGAAACCAGGAAAAAACTACTGGCAAAATACTGCAGACTATGATCTGAAAATAAATTTTGATCCAACTACCAGGTTTCTGAATGGTTCGGAAGAAATTGTTTATACGAACAACAGCCCTGACACTTTACGCCCGATCTTCTTTAAACTTTACCCAAACCTGTTTAAAAAAGGGACCATCAGGAATACGCCAGTTTTGGCGGAGGATTTGACCGATGGCGTGAAAATTTTATCGTTTCTCCTCGACAACCAGAAGATTGACTCAAGCGAGATCCACATTGATGGAACAAACATGATCATTTCGGCTTCACCGGTATTGCCAAAACAAACCCTTCATTTTTCGATCACCTGGTCTTATACTCTTAACAAAACACCTGCGTTGCGGACGGGAGAAATTGAGCCCGGTGCTGACTTTGTTGCCTATTTTTTCCCACGCATCGCCGTGTACGACGATATTGACGGCTGGAATACTTATCAATACAACGGCACGCAGGAATTCTATAATGACTTCTGTCATTTTAGAGCGGCTATCACAGTTCCGAATAACCAGGTGGTATGGGCAACGGGAAATTTATTAAATGCAAAGGATGTATTGGATGAAAAAATTTACCGTCGATTGGAACAAGCAGGAAAAGATGACAAAGTCGTCACGGTTGTTGATAGCACGGAGATGTCGACTGCCACTAATCATGCAAATGCCACCAACACCTGGCAATTTGAAGCCAGTGATGTAACCGATTTTGTTTTTGCGTGCAGCGATCATTATATGTGGCATTCCACAAGTCTCGTTGTGGATCGATCTACCGGCAGAAGAGCAAGAGTGGATGCGGTGTTCAATCCAAGGCACAAAGACTATTTTGATGTGATACATGACGCGAGGCAAACTGTTGAAGCAATGAGTTATGATTTTCCGAAGTGGCCCTATCCTTACCCCCATGAGACGGTGTTTGATGGATTGGATCAGATGGAATATCCAATGATGGTAAATGACAATCCCCTCGCTGATCATGCCGAATCGGTTGAATTGACCGATCACGAGATCTTTCATACCATGTTTCCCTTTTACATGGGCACTAATGAGACCAAGTATGCCTGGATGGATGAGGGCTGGGCGACTATCGGGGAATGGATCATTTCACCCATCATAGATTCAACCATTGTGGACGAATATGGAGTGGCGGCGGTAGAAAAAAATGCAGGCATTGAGACCGACCTTCCCGTCATCACGCTTTCAACAGAAATAAGCAAGGCCTATTTTATCGATAGTTATCCAAAACCGGCGATGGGTTACTTATTCGCAAAGGATCTGCTTGGCGAAGTGACTTTTTACAAAGGCCTTCATTACTACATCCAGCAGTGGCATGGCAAGCACCCAATGCCATTGGATTTCTTCAATTGCATGAACACGGGTTCGGGAAAAAATCTTAACTGGTTCTGGAAAAAATGGTTTTATGACGATGGAATCCCTGATCTAAGCATTTCGAAAGTCTTGCAAACAGGAACTCAAAAACAAATTATTGTTGAATCAATTGGAAGCAAACCGGTGCCAATCGATTTGACAATAACCTTTGCAGGCGGATTAACAAAGAAAATCCATCAAAGCATTGCGGTCTGGGAGAGAGGCAATAAATCCACCACAATAAAATTTTCCGATCCAAAGAAAATAACCAGCATCGAATTAGGCAATGTTCACACACCCGATGCGGATAAAAGGAACAATACATGGCAAGTTAAATAAACTGAAAATTATGATGGAAACCGAGGTTATTGCGTAACCATGAACAGAATTGTGACAACCGATATCACAAGAGAGTATAAATAAAAAGATTTCATGTTAAACTTCCTTTGAGCCCAAAGAACAAATGACAATATTGGCATCACAAACAAAGCCGCTAACATAGGGAGCCAAAGAAATTCAAATATGGCTCCGATCAAGGCAAGATGATAAACATTAATAGTCTCGCCTATGAACCAGAAAGCAAGTACAAGTAAACTAAGCGCAAAAATTGAAATACTTGTTTTTGAAACACTGGTTAAAGAAGAATCCTCTCCCAAATACTTAAATTCTTTTGATAAAAATGTTATAAGGCAATTCTAAAAAATCGGAAAATTAAAATTCTCCTCCATCCACATCTTTGATAAACTTAATGACCCCATCCATAAAAACTTTTTGATCATCCCACATGCACATATGGCTGCCATTGGCACAATACAGGTAACGGCCGTGCTGCACCATTTTACTTTGTTCCTCCA
>VBAQ01000027.1 GCA_005883765.1 Bacteroidota bacterium | reverse complement strand
CTGATATCCATATGGGGCGATAACGTTTACGGCTGTATCATCCGGACAAAACTTGGCCCCTACGAACTCGTCACTACACTCAGAATTGACGTCAATGTATGCATAACCAAAATGTCGCCTGAATGTACAATCCGCAGTCTTGAAAAAAAGTCGGATGGTCTTTCCTGCCATTCCATTTAGATTGACTGAAACTGCGGACCAGTCTTTACACCACACGGGTGTATCACCGTCAGG
>VBAQ01000028.1 GCA_005883765.1 Bacteroidota bacterium | reverse complement strand
CAGCGGGGAGGTTGGCAGTCGATACTCGACAATTTTAAAAAATATACCGAGAGGAATTAGAAATATTCCCTATTGTCAAGGCGATTGTATTAGCGAGGTCATTTATTGATAGACCCACAACACAATTGGTTTTTCTGATCTCTCGATGATTCGCGAAAGCGTTTCGAAAAAATTATACGAAACCATTACGCAGCCAAGACTATTGCAAAGAACCATTGGGTAGATCTCTTTGTCGGGGACACAATCGTAACCATGAATAACTACGGCCCTTTTGTACGCATTCGAGTTGCTATTGTCGAGGCCATACAGTCTGAATGATTTGCCATATTTGCCGCGATAGAATTCTCCTACTTTGTATCTACCGAGAGAGCTACAGCCACAATTGGCGGCGTTGGAAAATTTAGCCCGTGAAAGAAAAGTTTCGTTACAGCTACCATGGGCAACGAGACCGGAGTAAATTATCGTGTTTTTTTCAAGATCGTAAACGAAGAAGCGTTTCCGTCCACTTGGCCGACTCATATCCACCAGGAAACAATATTCTGTTGAATACCCATTTTCAATTGCATAATTATTGAGTTTTTCCGCAAAAATGGTCATGATGGAGCTATTCTCCGTTGGCGCAGAGGCTTCTTCTTTTGCCGGGACTGTTGCAGCCGATTTGTCGGATTTTCTTTTAGCGGTTAGAATTATTTTTTTCTTGACTTTTTTAGTCTTAATGTGCTCCTCTTTTTTGTCATTCACTTCAGGTAGTGACTTATCGAGACTGCTTTTTTCAAGGTCAGTGCAGGAGCCGTTGAATAGAATCAATGCAGCCAGACACAGATATGCGACAATTTGGTTTTTCAAAGGGATCAGTTTGTTCTAAGATAGTAGATTGCAGAAGAACAAAATAACAGGAGGCCGGATATTGAATATTTTAAAGTGGAAATAGTCGGCCGAATGGGATTGGTACGCAGAAATTGTACGACAGAAAACTTTTATCGGGCTTTGCAAACCCCTCTTATCAATTTCAAAAATAGTCAATACACGTACACCACATATCCCCAGGGCTGTATTTTCCACAGCTTAGCAGTCAGCGCTTCGTTGTTTCCCATGAACAAATTATATGGATTTCCATATAGACTCGGATCTGTTATTTTGACGGTTTGTTCCTTCGCGGAAAGATTCAATATCACGAATACTTTTTTACCACCAGCTTCTCGTACATATGCATATAAAGCATTGTCGTGCCCCAGCTTTGTTTTTTTAAAACCGGCATTGGCAGCAAGGGCCGCGTTATTGCGTCTCAATTGCAAAAGAGTTTTATAAAACTTTGCCCTGCCATAATTCTGAAAATGAATTGCATCCTTATAAAAAAAGCTGATGCTATCGAGAACGGGTTCTTCCTGCCCGCTGTATACAAGTGGAACACTGTGCGGCATCGTCATTGTAAACACAGCAAACGGAGCATGGATCGCGCCAGGCATCGTGCCATAGTCAGCCTTGTTCCAGCTATTTTCATCATGGTTGCTGGTGAAATATAATTCCAATGCATTTTTTGGATAGATGCTATCGTACAGTGCCCGTACACTATCGAGTGCGAAGGCTGGCCTTTCTCCTTGTGCAACCTTCACCATCATATGAAACATTTCCCAGGGATAGGTAGCATCAAATCCGCTCAGATGCAAATAAGTTTTATCTCCTTCGGCCAGCATAAAAATATTTTCGTTTACTTTTTTTAGTTCACCTATACATCTTGACCAAAAGGATCCGGGTACATTCCATGCAACGTCACACCTGAAGCCGTCTATACCGGTTTCGCTAAGCCAATATTTCATGGAAGCTATCATGCTATCCTGCATCTCATGATTGTTATAATCCAGTTGCCTTGTGTCGGTCCAGTCAAATGGAACTGCTGGCTCGCCTTTATTATTCTTTATATAAAAACCAGGATGAGTTTTGAGCCATGGATGGTCTGCACCTGTATGGTTCGGCACCCAATCAATAATGACTTTGAAACCCATGTTGTGCGAGTGGTTGACGAGTTCTTTCCAATCGTCCAGAGTTCCGAATTCGGGATTTATGGATGTGTAGCTTGACACAGCATAGTAGCTGCCGAGCGCACCTTTGCGATCGAGTTTACTGATAGGATTAATTGGCATGAACCAAAGAGTCTGTGCGCCCATGTCCTTCAACCGGTCCAAATTTTTTTCAAAAGCTCTGAACGTTCCTTCAGAAGTATATTGGCGAACATTTACCTCATAAATATTCCCTTGCATGATCCAATCAGGATGCCCATCAATTCGTTTTACTCCTACAGGAGTTGAATCGTTGTCCTCTCGTTCTTGCTTTATAGAGGTAGAATTGCAGGAGGCAAAGACAAAAAGAAAATAAAAAAACAAGATGAAAAAAGCAGACGGGCGGAGCATGGCTTTAAGTTTTAGCAATGAAGATATTTAAATAAAAAGACTTGTGATGTTCAGTAAAATAAGTCACTCATAAATCATGGCTCAAGTGGGTGAATTCTACAACAAGTATTAAAAACCGGGGTTCTCTTAATGAATCTTGTTTAAGAAAACCCCGGTAACCATTTGATTCTGTCTGACGTCAATAGCCACCTGCTGAACCGGTTATTATTAATACGCCGGTCATATTTGTATTGTGATCGTCATGATAATTAAACGTCCCGGCACTCGAAAACGTTTTGGTGTACGAAGAGCCAACTGCTATATCACCACTATTAAAACTACCGTCTGTTGCAGTAACAGTATGAACCGTATTATCATCGTTTGTCCAGATAATTTTTGAACCAGTAGTTACCGCTAATGATGCTGGCGAGAAGTTAGAATTTTTCATCGTAATGGTATAGCTATTTGTATTGGGACTATTGTAGGCATTTTTATTTTTATAACAAGCCGTTATAAATATTGCTGCACTCACGACCAAAAAGACGTCAAAGAAATTTTTTGTTTTCATAGATAATTTTTTGAGTTAAAAATCGGATTTAAGAGCATTGGAGCAACAAAAAAGCCAAACAGATTTTTTTGAGGTGAATTTTTTTTATTGCAAAAAAATGAGAATGAAGAGGCAACCTGTTGCAGATTATATACGGTTAGTAAATATCACTTTCTCTGCGCTTTAATTCCTTAGAGACTAAGCCCCGTCGCTATTTCAGCAATATCAACGCCTTCTATAAAAATGAGTCCATGTCGGTCTGCAAGAGATTTTGTATTCGAAGACCTGATCGGAGGCTGAAGCCAAAAGTATTTTGCCTTTAGAGGTAGAACCTGGTTGTTGATAATTTTTTCGTGTTCTTCTTCAGGACGATAGACATTGACGATATCAATAGAATCGGGAGCGCTCTTGAGCGGGCGAAAAACCAGGTACCCGTCGTCTTTGTTTTTTGGTGGAAATATATTTTTCTGATTTGCATCTTGTGGATATTCATCCACTAGTTCTGGTTTTGTATAGCCATTGGGTGAATAACAGAATACGATGAATCCTCCCCTAAGCAATGCGCGGGGAGTGCCGGGATGTGGCCAGTCAACCAGCAGGATTTTTTTAGATTTTCTCAATATCTCTTTTGGATCTTGCATAGTTTAAAATTAAAGACCAGAAACAGTGCGACAAAATTTTCTGTATGAGCGGCTCCCGAACAGGCTTATCAAAGAAGAAAAAGAAACAGTCCGGAAGAAGTTCCGACAGGAAAACCTCGGTCAGCCCCCGAAGAAGCAAATGATCGAAATGAGATTTGATATTGGGAGCCGAAGAATTTATTTTCTTCGGCTTTTATGTAACCAATCGAATCAGCAAAAGGTAGCAAGACAAACAATGTTTTCGTTAAAACAACCTTTCATTGGGCGGTGTTATATTCTGTAACCGGATGTAAATAGTGGTCTGACCCCGATGGTGGGTTTGGTGTTCAAATATTTTATTCATCTTGAACGCAGCTTACACTGCTGTTGACTTGTTCAGTTTGCTCAATTCCAGCACCGTTCCATTTTCCGTTTCTTTATACATGGGTATAAAGCGACGGTTCATTCTGATCTCCTGGTAAGTGTAAGACGTTCTCTGCTGTACCGTACTGGAATAAACATCATTAAACCCTCTTACTGTTACATACAATTCGACATCAGCCGAGCGAAAGTCTTCTTCAGTAAATCCAACCAGGGGACTTTGATCATCGATGGGGTGAACAACGGTCCAGTTCATTGGCAGGTTTTCAATTTTACTTCGTTCCAGGGTCAGATCATAGTATTTATAATTCGCTTGTCCATCTTCCTGTATCAGCATGGCAAGATTTACCTGCACGGTTACATCGGATAAAGCATGATGCTCTTTATAACAGGCGAACCGAAACATAAGGCCCGTCTTTTCACGATAAGATGTAATCGTAGCAAAGTCGCTAAAGATAAGATGAGCCCTGGGTCTTGCGAATCGTCCATAAATAAGACCGGTCATGATCGCAAAAGATAAAAAACCGCTCAAAGCTTCGATGGAAGCCACAACGTTCGCAATGCCGCCAACAGGATTGACTCGACCGTAGCCAACAGTGGTAAATGTTTGCGTGCTGAAGAAAAATAATTCTTTGAAGTCACCCCAGCCGGAATGCAACACGAACCCGGTAAATTGTTGTGCGCCGATCCAAAAATAAACACCGGTATACATAAGGTTGATAACGACGTAAAAAATAAAAATGACAGTGATGAACTGCCATACCGGTATGGTGAGCATGGTATAAAAAACACTGAACCGGTCCCAAAATGGTCGCCCTTTTTTTAGAAGATTGAATGTTCCGTTGCGATTTATAAAACGTCCGCCGTTTATAATGCCGGTATTGCTAAAACCGGTGTCCTCGTTGATTTTTGAATAAGGGTTGATGCGTTTTGATACAGACATAGTACATGAGTTTGAGAACAAATCTACTTTTCTCGGAGAAAAAAGGGAAGATTTTTTGAGGGCGATCGGGTATTGAGCGACGAGTACTTAGCTGACGTAAGCTTGCCATTTCACGGAGAAAACAATAAAATCAAGCGTTAGCAACCATCTCATCGAATGAGGTTATACATAAAGTTACAACCAAAATCAACGGTTAGCACGAGCAGCTCTGCACGAATCGGAAAGAGAATTTTTACCTATGATGAGTTGACGTTAGCGTTTTATTGTTTCAACAACGTTCTTCTCAGCAGCTTCTGCATTAGGAGCATCTCCATAATCTTCGAACCCGGTCATTCTCGTCCCAGTGACCCACATGTCACTCCAATCTTATCAATTTGACCTTGGGCCGGATTCCTGCGCGATCAGCCGCGGGAATGATTCGAAGCGTGTTAGCACCTTCCAGGCTAAAATCGTCAGCGAGCGGGTCTTGGCGGTTCATGACATCAACGCTCTTTGCCACGATTGGATGCCTAAGGATCGTGGATCCTTTGATTTCATAAGTGCCTGAGTTAGCCACGAAAGGACTCCACTCAGTAAAGCGGGCGATCTTTTCGGCGTCAGTCAGATTCTGCGGATCTTTGGGGGCCTCAGCAGCAGTTCTTGCCCGTCCACTTTGAATAGCTATGATACTGTAGTAGCCTTTTGTAAAGATCAAGACGCCGGGCTGAGGGGTGCTAATTGTAGTGTCCTTGCCGGTGCTTTGGCTAGGCACTATTACTTCAACGATCTTCCATACGCCTTCGAGTTGATTTTTCTTTTGGGCGAATGCGGTATTTGCGGCCAGCAAACAAGCTGATAATAGTGCAGTGAAGAATAAGATCTTTTTCATGATGCTGTGTTTTTAAGTAAGAGTTTATTTCTTTTTAGGTTCCCGATAGGGCGATACAGCATAAAAAAATGGATTACTTATTTCAAAGAGTCTTAAAGAAGAGAAAAAAACACGAATGGTTTAAATGGGAAGGAATCTTGGGAAAGTGTTAGCAAATTTCACGCCGCTTGCGAGGAAACTAAAAATCGACGGAGGGCTAAGAAGTTAACTCCATTACTTCAATTATTTTCTCATATGAGTCCCGTCATAAATCAGGTCTATGGGGTGGTTCTAATTTTATTTGTCCTGGCTCGAATGTTTGCATGGAATTTGGTCACGTTTGCAAATAAACTTCACTAGATATGGACCCAAAAAAAAGATTAGAAGAATTACACAAAGAAGCATTTAAAAACTTCGATGAATACGTAAAAGCAAAGGGCAAGCTGGAAAAAGAGCACCAGGAAAAATTACACGAAGCAAAAACCAATTGGCAAAACGCGTGGAATAAATTAATAGAAGCCATGATGGTGTTGGAAAGACTGGAAATTTAATTTTACTCTTTGATTTTAAAATGGGGCCCTGTCTCGAAAGTGTTTATTTGCTACATAGTCGCGAAGGCACAAGGAAAAATGAGGATGGGGATTAAAACTTTGTGTCTTAGAGCTTTCGTGGCAGTTTTTTCAAAGTCTGTTTCTTCAGACAGTCTCATTTTTTTGCCGAGAACAATGTCCATGGATAGGCAAGCATGTTATTAAGATACTTCGATTGCCATCCATATTCAGGATGCGCTTTGTAAAAATTTGCGCCGATAAAGCTTTCTCCGCAGGGGTGGCCCATGTGTGCCCACATCTGCATTTTGTTTGCAAGATCAGCCGTCGTGACTTTTCCCTGCACGGCGCCCCCGGGATAATAAGTAGGCCAATCCCATTCTAAACAACCTCTTGCATCTTCATCCACATGACCACACACAACACACTTGTTATTTGCATCCTTATTTAACAAGGCGTCATGATGATCGGCCTCTACTTGTTTACCGGTTTCCGCATCAAGCTTACCTTTCATGTCCACCAATAACAACTGCTCCATCCTGAGTTTACGCCCATTGGGTGAGGTAGTTTTATCCTTTGGATCAAATGTGGTTTCCTGTGCAATCAGGGTTGAGTCACTTGCGAAATTAGAACCTGTGATTGCCGTGTCTTTGCTTCGCCACACACGGTAATTCTTTAATCCTAATTCGAGCTTGGCCACTTCGTTTGTTTTTGTATCGCCAATCAGCCAGTCATTTGCATAACCGCCATTATTGCCCGTAATGAAAATTTTTACTACATCGTCAATGTTGTCCGCATATTGAGATGCTTTTCTTGCCCTCATGAATTCAGGGATGCCGGTCGAATCAAATCCCTTAAATTGAGTGATCGTGGTTTCTGTTACCAAAATTCCATTGCTGCTGACAACAAAGTCATCACCGCTGTGAATAAAACCGGGCATGCAATCCATCAGCATGCGATTACCTTTTTGCGGAACAATGTCTGCAAACACATTCCAATGCTGACCGGTGATATAAGACGTCCAATTATTGTGTCCCATCACGATCTTGCCATCTTTTGTATAACTGCCCGTTGCAATAAAAGCACTGCAGTTGCCAGGCGCCTTATTATTGCCGGCACCGGGATTTTCTTTGTCCATCAATTGCGGAACATAATAGTAGGCCAGTTCCTCCATAGCATTGTAGGCGGTAATATCAAGGCTGTCATAATTTTTTTTCTGTGCCTGCAGGCCTTCAACGATGCCGTTGATCTCATCTTTATATTCCCGCTCAAGCTTCGGCCATAAAAAATTTCTTGCGGCACTTCGGTAGAATTCCCAGTCGCGATGTGTGTCATGCTGCAGCAAATAAGAAACCGCCTGCATGCTGGTATCAATATCATTTGCGAGGAGGTAACCGTGTTGATAACCTATATCAGATGGAGAGCCCTCCAGGTGAACATAGATCCATCCATTCTTATTCTCCCTGGTAGCATTTTTGAGCCGATCAGTTTTAGCCGGAGAATTCGAACATCCGTAAAAAATTATACAAAGTGTAAAGTAGACGGTGACCAGTTTTTGCATGACCATTAATTGAAGTAGATTTTTATTTCGTAAGGTAAGTCAAGAAAAAAAATTATTGCTAGATTTATTGACTAAATTTTCCTTGATGCCATCAAAAGTTAATTGGCCGAAGGCCATTCAACCGCTGTTAAAAAAATACAAAGGCAAAAAACATCCGCTTGAGTATAAAAATATTTACCAGTTAGTCGTCATGGTGATCCTGTCTGCCCAGGATTCTGACAGAAATATTAATCAGCTTGCACCAAAATTATTCGAAACGTTTCCTAACATGAAGGCTCTTTCGCAGGCTACTCCCGAGTCGTTATATCCTTTCATCAGCAAGGTGCGCAATTTTGGAAACAAGGCCAAGTGGTTGTCGGGGATGGCAAAAAGAATAATGACCGATAAGAATATCCCACTTTCGCAGGACGCGCTTACCGAATTACCAGGTATCGGTCGAAAATCTGCAAACGTAATATTGCGCGAAGCAGATTCAAAGCCGGAAGGAGTGATAGTGGACTTGCATGTCGTACGCGTGGCTCCGAGGCTTGGCCTTGCCGAGGGAACAGATCCAAAAAAAATTGAAAAACAGATTATGGACATTCTTCCGCAGAAAGATTGGGATGCCGGCATGGCGATGTCATTTCTTGGCCGGGAGATCTGCAGACCGAAGCCAAAATGTGAGATATGTCTTATGAACAAAGTTTGTTCTTACTATCAAAAAATAAAAAAGAGTAAAACGAAAAGTTAGCGCGATCAAGAGTTACCGCACCAGTGTGCTTGTACCTTTCTTTGTATACGTTCTCCCGTCGACACCGATTGCTTGTACTACCCAAACGACCACCTGGGTGGACAGAGCGCCACCGTTATAATTTCCATTCCATCCAAGCCTGTCAGTTCTTGTTTCAAATAATAGCTGACCCCAGCGATTATATATCCTGAAATATTTGAGTTCTTTCATTCCCATGAGAGTGGGTCGTAATAGCTCATTTAATCCATCTCCGTTCGGTGTAAAGGCGCTTGGTACAAAAACATCGGCATGCGAAACTGTTTTTACCACTTGCGTGTCCACAGTCACACATCCGCTGGCGGTTTTTATCTCTATTGTGTATAACTGATCTGTGCTGCCCTTGAAGACAGGAGTAAAACTAGCAGGGTTATCTAAATTGTTGCGAGGACTCCAGAGAGCCGTTGAGCCAAATTGCCTCGCTTCTAAAGTGATGGGAACATCTACGATTGCATATGCAACCGGGTAAGTAATGCCAGCTCTTGGTGCGTCAATAACCACATTTTGTTTTTC
>VBAQ01000328.1 GCA_005883765.1 Bacteroidota bacterium | reverse complement strand
CGCGCCGTCGGCATGGGTTCTTTCATAGGTTTGCGGGCCCGGCTGTCCTTCGGAATTTGCTTTTACTAAAAAACCTCCGAAATCAGGAATATCAGAATAGATCTCGTCTACTTTTTTGTTCCACCAATTTTGCACTGCAGGATCAAGCGGATCCGCGGTTTTTAATCCGCCGATGTCGATGGGCGCACTAAACCTTGCCGTGAGGTAAACTTTAATATTATAATTGCGAAACAC
>VBAQ01000327.1:2839-4415 GCA_005883765.1 Bacteroidota bacterium | reverse complement strand
TTACCTAAAGCGTCATAGTGAACCGTTATTCCGCTTTGACCGGGGAATCTTTTTGAAATTATGATTGAATTATTTTGACGGCTACCTGTTTCAATAATTTTTTTCCCCAGCAATCCCTGCAATCCATCGAGTAATTCTTTTTTTGCAACGGTCAGTGTAGGGGAGGAGCCCTGAAAGTTAATTGAGTTAATTTGACTTCTGTATTGCTGAAGCAAAACGGGGTCATCGATCCTATCGTATCTCAACCACAACCTGTAGCCATCTTCCGCATGGATGAATGGCGCAGACAAAAACACGTAAATAATGAAACAAATTTTTCTCATGGTCATTCAATGTAAACAACGCATATTTTCCCGCCTATTTACTGAAGCGTTGGGATGAAGCACGAATGATCAATTCAGAGCGCAACACAATAGTATTAGTGGAATGGATCGGGTAAGTTCCGTTCAGGTGATTAATAAGATTCCGGGCAGCGACCTCTCCCATTTCATAACCGGGATAATTAACTGTTGTAAGATTGGGTTCAATAACTTTTGAAACCGGGTCATTGTTAAATCCGACAAAGGCAATGTTTTCCGGAATACGGATCCCCGCTTGTTTTAAAGATAACATGCAACCGACAGCGCAGTTGTCATTTGCTACGAATACTCCCTCGGGCAAAGGATCCATCTTTAGAATCGTTTCCGCGGCCTGCGCACCAGCTTCAATGCTCAGGTTACCAATAATTAGAAATTCATCTTTAAAAGGAATACTATTTTCTTCGAGGGCTTGCTTATATCCTTTGAACCGATCTACATATACATTCCTTTTTAATTGGGCAGTAATATGGACAATTTGTTTGTACCCTTGACCAATCAAATGTTTCGTCGCTTCATAAGCGGATCTTCGGTTATCGATCAATACGTTGGTGAAATTGATGTGTTCCTCTCCGCGGTCAAAGAAGATGACGGGAATATTTTTGCGGGAGAACTGATCGAAATGCAGAAGATCATTTGTGTCATAAGAAAGAGATACCAATAAACCATCAACCCGGCTGTTGAACATGGTCTTGGCGCTCAGTTTTTCCTTTTCCGCTGATTCGGATGACTGGGTGATGATAAGGTTATATCCTTCATCATTTGCTACATTTTCAATACCTGCAATGACCGTAGACATAAAATAACTGTTCAATCGAGGCACGATGACTCCGATTGTATCCGTTCGTTGATTACGGAGATTGCGGGCAAAATGATTGGAGCGATAACCCAATTGTTCAGCTAATTCAAAGATTTTTTTCTTTGTTTTTTTATTTACTACAGGGTCATCTTTTAACGCCCGACTCACGGTTGCAATAGAAATGTTCAGCTTATCGGCAATGTCGTATATAGTAACTTCTTTTTCCCTGGTCATACAATTAATTTCTGGCCGTTTGCGAGACTGCTTTCTTTTTTAAGGACGATTTTCGGATAATGAGATCTGAGTTTACGATAATAGTTTTAGTGTTTTGGATCTTGCTAACGCCCTGCAGGTGGTTGATGAGATTGCGGGCTACGATCTCGCCCATGTCGCGGCCGGGGTAATTAATTGTTGTGAGAGC
>VBAQ01000327.1:0-2822 GCA_005883765.1 Bacteroidota bacterium | reverse complement strand
GATCAACTTCCCAATCGCATCATTATTAAATCCGACTAATGCAATATCATCCGGTATCGCAACACCATGTTCCTTCAGCGTACGCATGCAAACAGCTGCCACAAAATCATTGGTTATAAAAGCTCCATCAGGCAAGGGTTTCATCTTTAGCATTTGCTTCGCTGCCTCGATTCCGGCTTTCTCACTCAGATCTTTTACAATAAGAAAATTTTCATTGAACGGTATGCCCGCATCGAACAATGCATCGCGATAACCCTGGTATCTCTGTGAATACACATTTCGGTTCAGGCTGGCAGTCACATGCACAATTCTGTTGCATTCCTGCTCAATAAGATGTTCAGTAGCCTGGTACCCGCATTTATAATTGTCAATGATCACAACAATAGAATCACCATCCTGCTCCACCCGGTCAAAAAATATAACGGGAACGCCTTTTTTTATAAATGGTTTAAAATGGTCCATGTTTTTTGTATCGAAGGAAAGTGAAGCAATCAACCCGTCTACGCGTTTATGAAAAAGATTTTTTGCGTTGGCTGCTTCCTTCATAAAACTTTCCGATGAATGCGCAATGATAAGATCATACCCGGCCTCGGTTGTTACTTTCTCTACGCCGGCAAGCACGGAGGTAATAAAATTACTGTTAAGTTCATGAACAATTATGCCGATGGTATTGGTTTGCTGATTCCGAAGATTGCGCGCAAAATGGTTTGACCGATAGCCCATTTCTTCGGCAAGCTCAAAAATTTTCTTCTTTGTTTTTTTGCTGACTACCGGGTCATTCTTTAGCGCCCGGCTTACTGTTGCAATTGAAATATTGAGCTTGTCGGCAAGATCGTATATGGTGACTTCTTTCTCGTTAAGCATACAATCGGTTACATTGCTTGGTAAAGCTAGAAAAAATATTTTTTTAAAAAAATTTATTGTAATCGGTTACATTTTTCAAAAATCTCTTTAAATTAGCCGCGTTAATCACTACTTGCACACTCGCTATATGAGAAAAAAGATCGCTTCGGTTCTGCTCAAAGGCTCTTCTGGCAAAGGTTTCGGACTACTATCCTTCTTTTTTTACGGCGTGAATGTTTCTTTTTATCTCATATTATTGGAAAGAGAAAGCATGAAATTCAGGAAAAACATAGCCCTTTCTTTCAATCCGCTCGCGCAAGTACGATCTGGTCCTTAAAAAAACAGACACCTGTTGTTTCTTATCCGTACCCCTACATATACCCATGAAACCAATAATTGCTGAAAACAATGTGGTAGTCATTAATGGTATCGACTGTCAAAAATTAAATTCTAAAAACAAATGTTTATGAAAGTTTCGTTTTTTGAAAATGAAAGATCGTCGACTCTTGACAGATTAAGCGTGAAGAATTTATTAGCGGTCACATTTTCTGCTTTACTGACGATCTTTTGTTCGTTTTCTGTGTTCGCACAAAACACGATTCGGGTTAAGGGTCACGTCACCAATGAGAGTGGACAGCCCGTTCCAAAAGTCTCGGTGGTCCTTAAGGGAACATCGAATGGCGTTACCGGTAATGACAATGGAGACTTTGAAATGAGTGCCCCTTCCAACGGAACCCTGGTAATATCGTCAGTGGGTTATGGTTCGAAAGAAGTGGCTGTTCAGCAGTCAGTTTCCGTAACATTAGGTTCTCTTACTGCAAACTTGAACGAGGTCATTGTCGTGGGATACGGTACTCAGCGGAAGAGAGATGTTACAGGAGCTGTCGCATCTGTTTCGGCTGCTACATTGAAAGAAGTGCCGGCTCCCAACCTGATCGCGCAGTTGAAAGGTCGCACCGCGGGTGTCGATATCGTGAGTAATGGTTCAACGCCCGGCTCGTCGGGACAAATACGCATTAGGGGGAACCGTACCCTCACGACTTCGCAGGGCGCAAGCGATGCGTTGGACGGACCACTGCTCGTTGTAGATGGAATTCCCTATGGTGGAAGTATCAATGATCTTAACCCGGAGGACATCGCGAGTGTGGAGATCTTAAAAGACGCGTCTGCTACGGCTATTTACGGTTCACGAGGAGCAGGCGGTGTGTTGCTGATAAGCACGAAACGTGGCCGGGTCGGCAAAGCTGTGATAAGTTATGATGCATATTATGGTATCACGAGCATCATGGCAAAGTATAAGGTGTTTAACGGTCCGGAATATGCACAATTCAAATCAGACGCTGCGGCATATAATAGAACGCAATGGCCAACAAGTGCGGGCACTTCTTCGTATGTGTTGACACAGGCGGAAAAAGATGCGCTGGCCGCAGGCATTTCGACCGATTGGCAGGATTTGATCTATCAACACGGTTACACTACGAGTCATCAAATAGGCATATCAGGTGGCACAGAGGGAACGCAATATGGCTTAAGCGCCGGTTACTACAGGGAAACGGGACTAATTCCGAATCAAAAGTTTGAACGTTATACTCTGCGTACGACCATTGATCACAAAATAGGTAATCGTGTAAAAATTGGATTAAACACAATTAATGCGTTGTCATATTCGAACACTCCCGGCGGAGGCGGTGTTCCCAGTGGTTTAGTAAGACTCACACCTCTGGCGGCACCGTACAACGCAGATGGCACCGTGAATTTGAGACCTGCAGTCGGCTCGATCGATGATCCCTTTACGGTTAGTCCGCTCACCCTAATCACAAAGGCAAGTTCAATTCTTGCAAGGAACCGAAGAATTAGAACATTCAACAGTCTCTACGGCGAAGTGCAAATCATGAAGGGGCTACGCTATAGACTCAATATCGGATTGGACTTCAGACAGGATAATGGGAACGGTTATAATGGCCCGAATACATATACTA
>VBAQ01000154.1 GCA_005883765.1 Bacteroidota bacterium | reverse complement strand
AGTGACGGTATAAGTTGTTGTAGAAGCAGGAGATACTGTAATGCTTGAAGTGGTCTGTCCACCAGGCGACCATGAATAAGTTCCACCACCTGTTGATGGAGTTGCAGTGAGAGTTGCTGATTGTCCTGCACAAATTGTTTGAGAGTTCACGGTGACTGTCGGAGCCGCATTCACCGTTACAGTTCCTGACCCGGCATTAGAACATCCACCTAAATTATATGTGACGGTGTAAGTTGTTGTAGAAGCAGGAGATACTGTAATGCTTGAAGTGGTCTGTCCACCAGGCGACCATGAATACGTTCCACCTCCCGCTGATGGAGTCGCAGTGAGTGTTGCTGATTGTCCGGCACAAATTGTGAGCGAATTTACGCTCACCGTGGGACCAGTCACATTTATCGTCTGCGAAAATGTTGCAATACACCCAAGGATATCCTTCACTTCCAGAGTAACAATATAAGTGCCGGGTACCAGGTAGGTATGTGACGCATCTTGAGTGAGTGCAGTACTGCCGTCGCCAAATTGCCATAAAAAAGTTGAGTTGGCTGTTGGACAGCTTTTATGAAAGTCGTAAGTCAAGCATCCTGTTTGTGAAGATGTGAAAGTTGCGTCCGGTCCTATTTTTGCTGTTCCACGAAATGAAAAATTAAAACCATTTCCATTGGCTGTGTAATTGTCTACTAATATTGTATATACAGTACCTGCGGTAACGTTAAGCAGTGACTGATTGGCTGCGGCTTCGTTACAGAATGCTTTCGGTGTTGGTCCTCCTCCACAAGCTCCTGGTCCTGTGCAGATGGATACGTTGGGTTCCGATAAGGGGTTAGGA
Organism: Bacteroidota bacterium; assembly: GCA_005883765.1. Taxonomy (GTDB): domain Bacteria; phylum Bacteroidota; class Bacteroidia; order Chitinophagales; family Chitinophagaceae; genus VBAU01. The sequence goes on along the minus strand of VBAQ01000154.1, from coordinate 59,554 downwards.
CTTAATCCCGTCGCACCCGGGCATCCACTCCAATTGCACGCTACGGGTGCCGGCATGGTCATGGCGCAAGGTGACAAAGAAGTGTTCCATATTGCCCAATCATAATCGTCTGTTGAAGTACTAGGATTGATTACAAAGCCGAGGGTACCATCACAGCCGATGGTAAATTTGTACCACTTCGATTGTCGTTCATTGAGTTGAAAGCAGGAGTTCGCCGCAATGTTTTCACCCACACCGATTCCAGTATACGTTCCTTGTGGAAACGGATTGGAATTACAAATAATAGCGCTTGTGCCACAATCCTGACCTGGCGAAGGCGGGGTAGCGGTATTGGTCACGCATGTGGTAAAAGTTCCTTGAGACGAAGTTGATGAAGAAATTGTGTAATAGTAAGTATTGCCTGCCACTAATCCATTGATTGGGCCCGTTAATGGGGAAGGGCCGCACAAAGAACCAACGTTTATCAGACCAGTACACGGTCCGCTCGAACCGACCAGCACAAATTCAATATTCCCTGTCAATGTCCCTGCCGTTACGTTAACGTTGAGCGTCGTGCCAGTCGCAACAAATTTATACCATACTTCGGGATGGTTATTTCCTGATTGGCATCCAACCGTTCCCTGCCAATTGTCATTCGCATTCATAGTGGTACCAGTATAACACGTGCCATTTGGTGTTACAGTTTGTGCACCGGCGCAATCATCGTTAGCAGGTTGGGCAAAGACTACACTGTGAAATGCCAATAAGGGTAATATCGTGTACAGTTTCTTCAAACCTCATCCCGAGTACATCTTCAACTATTACAATTTATAAATAAAAGGCAAGGAATTTTCCGGATATAGAAGTTAAGGGTCAAACGAAGGGATATCTTAGGCGCATTGTCTCAATTCCTTACTAATAAAGCTATAAACTTTCGGCCGGAGTTTCAAGACTAAGTAGGTTGAATGATTAGCCAGTGAGCTTTAAGAGCAAAGCAGGCAAAACACGGAAAATCTTGTCGTGGTAAATTTTTCGACTAAGCTAAAAGCAGATCGCAGAAATAAAAGCCATAATTGTCTTCTGTTTGTTGAGTATTGTCTCGGATAGCGCTTGGAGCCTGGTATTCCTTATAGACAATGTCGCCTCTGTTTACACAAACTGTTTTGCCAAAGATTGGGCCGTCGTACACAAACGTGTGAAACTCGCCGTTTTCTCCACAAGGGTCTACTGTTGCGGGCAACTCTGTGCAAAAATTCTTATCAATGATCTCCCCGCAAAAACTTTTGTCAAGAAATTTCTGATTGACGCAGACGATCATTGCTTTGAAGCCTTCGGCAAGAAATTGATTCATCAATTCTTTTGTATCCTTTTTCCATATCGGGAAAACACATTCGATTCCTGCCATTGCGAGTTTTCTTTCCCTGTAATTTCTAAGATCTTCTAAAAAAATATCACCAAAGATGCCATGAGTTATTCCTTGCTCTTTTAACCATCTGACTTTTTCTGTCATGGCACTTTCGTACTCATTCATTCCCGGATGTTCAGGCAGCTCAATTGTGATCAGAGGAATATTTATGGATGCCGCTTGCGCTTCCAGGAGTTCACGCCTAACGCCGTGCATCGAAACGCGGTGATGAGAACTATTCATGCTTGTTAGCAAGTATTCAACCCGATATTTTTTTTCTTTCGTTACATTCCAAAGTGCCAGGGCAGAGTCCTTTCCTCCACTCCAGTTAAAATAAGCTCTTATCATTTGAAAAGAAATTTTTCCTTAAAAATCATGTACCGATTTTTTAATTCGAGCAGACACTTTCGACATAAACAGTCGTTATACCGGTTCTCTATAAAGGCACTTTCTTCAGTAGTCAACACAATTCCGTAGCACTGGCATTCTGTTATAGATCCCAGTTTGCATTCAAATTTGTTTGAGCACCGGGGACAAATTTTTTCTTCATGCATGCACATGGGCTGGCAGTTTGTAAAACGATAAATACTTATTGACAAGCGGCAGGGAAACATTAAACACCTGCGGATGAAAAAGCGATGCCAGTAACTCAATACCATCAGTCAACGTGGAAGCCGATGGTTGAGTAAACAAATCATAGTCTGCAAGGTACACTTGCCTTGTTTGCACGGCTTGTATACTACTCCATCCTGGTCTTCGAGTAAGTAAGTGCATTTCCTGTTTTGTTCTTTTCGTTTCGAATCCGCAAGGCGCGATTACGATTACTTCTGGATCATATTTTAAAATTTTTTCCCAGGGTGTTACAATGGAAGCGCCGGCAGGATTACTCAGCATATCGATGCCACCAGCCTGCGCAATCTGGAAGGGGATCCAGTGCCCGCAATTATAAATCGGCTCGATCCACTCCAATAATGATACTCTTTTTAACGGCATACTGTGCTGCCGAAGGCTGTCGAGTATGCCATCTGTTCGGCGTTTTAGTGATGCTAAATAGAAATAAGCTTTTTTATCCTCACCCAATGCGGACGCAATGGTAACAGCCGCTCGATAGACGTCATCAAGACTTTGCGGAGAAATCGAAATCAAAATGGGCTGATGTTTTAATTTGGAAACTGCCGCCGCTGTACACTGAGTATCTATCTGGCAAACTTCACATACATCCTGTGTAAAAATTATATCAGGTTGTATTTGCTGCAACAGCTCTTCATCCACATAGTATAAGCTTTTTCCCTCGGCCTTGCTTGCGGAAAATATTTTATCAATTTCTTTACTTGAATACTGCTTGTCTTCAAGAACGCATCGCACTAGTTTCGGTTTCTCTTTCAATGCCCCTGGAGGGCACTCAAATGTTACCCCATATAAATACTGTTGCAGCCCCATATCATATATCATTTTTGTAACTGCAGGTAAAAATGAACAGGCTTTCATCGTGATCAATATAAGTTCTTAAAAACTGTTGAATCATTATTCATCATCATTCCTTTCCAAAGGAATCATTTGGCTCGATACAACGTAGCTATTCCGCAATTTGCAAGGCGGGGTATTTCCTATTTATCCATTCAAATAAGCCAAAAAGAATTACACCGTAAGCCAACGTACCTGCGAGAAAGCGCCATTCATAAGGAATGGCCTTTTGCAGGCAAGTGACAAAACCATTAAAGTTTTGAGCGTATATTTTTGATCCAATCCACACACCAAGGTCAGTAATGATCCAATGAATAAAAACGCATGCTAGCGCTGAAAGTATAAAGCGATTTATGGTTATTTTTTTTAGTACACGCATGCCGACAATTGTCATTAAGGCAAAGGAGCCATAAACCCAATACCATCCATTATACAGATATCCATTTCCGTATTTCTTAAAAACCGTTTGATGCAAAATGAGATCGGAAATGAATAACATTAGTAATGGAAAAGCAAATGCCTTCCATTTCCTGTTGAAATAAGCTCCTCCAAAAATTGCCATTCCACCTAAAGGTGAAAAATTTGCCAATGGTGAAATATCATAACTAAAATTGAACGCGACTCGTAAGGAAGCCACTGCAGAAATAAAAATCAATAAAACCGTTGTTCGCGGATCAAAATTTTTGGACATACCGAATATTTTATTGTTATAGTTTGAAACGTATTCCCCCCGTAACAGTAAATCCCTGGACGCTGTATCCATACACTTCCGCATAATCCTTGTTATCGGTTAAATTTTTGGCATCAATAAAAATTATCATTTCATTCTTTAGAAGTTTGTATTCTATATATGCGTTCCATAATAAATAAGCTTTCAGCACTTTTGGCTCAGGCGTATAAAAATTGTTGGGGTTATAAAAAATATCATTTCGTTTACTGAAGTATTGCAGTGATGTGGAAACAAAAAATTTATTTGTGGGCTCGTAACCTGCAAAAAGATCAATGGTGTGTTTAGGTCGCCGGATCAGGTTGTGAAACACCGTGTCTTTACTCCCTAATTTTTCGGTCAGCTCACCATCTACAAAAGCATAACTGGATTTAAAGTTCCAACGATCAGATACGTACTGAACTTCCATTTCTATTCCATGATCTTTTTGCCGGTCGCGGTTTATATAACCTTGTGGATACTCATAAACGATCACATCCTTTATATCCCTGCTATAATAACTAGCCAACGCAGATAACCTTTTATTGAACGTCCACATCTGCATGCCACCTTCTACGCTGGTGCTGTTTTCAGGTTTTAAGCGTGCATTCGCACCAAACGGTCCAAACAATTCTGTGATAGCGGGTGGCCGATAGCCAGAAGACACGTCAACAAATATTTTCCATCTCTCCTTAAACAAATAAGAAGGATTGAGGCTGTAAGTGAAATTATCGCCATATCGGTTGTGCTTATTATAACGACTGCCTGCCTCCATTGCAAAACCTGCCCGGTGGTACACCAGCGATGCGTAAGAGCTGAATATGCTATTCGTTGTATCAGGCTTTGGCAAGCGGAATGTTTGATAATTCAAGCCTGCCAGCAGCTGCAAATATTCATTGAAGTTGTGATTAACGTAAGCCTCTGCATGATTAAATTTTCCTCCCAGCAAATAGCCATTATAAGAAAGGTCAGTAAAATCATAACCATAGTCCATTGTTACTATTCCTTTGCTATAGCCAACCGTACTAATGAAACCTGTATTTACCAGCCTTGCCTTGTATTGCTGATTGCCATCAGTGAAGGCATCCGCATCATATTTGCCATTAAATTGTGAGAAACGGTAATAAGGAGAAAACCGGATATGAGGATTGATCTTAAATGCCAGGTTTGCCTGGAAGGATTGACGATTAAAACCATCGTTATCAAATTGGCCATTCCCAGTTGTATCCTTAGCCTCGCTGATGCCCTTAGTGTCGAAGTATTGGTAATTCAAATTATACTCAAGCCATTTTGCCTTCCGACTGATGTCGGCATTTGCCTTAAAAGTATTATAGCTACCGTAGCTTAGTAAACCTTTGCCGGTAAGTTGATCATCCGTTGGTTTTTTGGAAATGATATTGATAACACCGGCAATTGCATTCGACCCATACAATGTAGATTGACTGCCTTTCAAAATTTCAATGCGTTCTATTTGTTCAAGGGGAATTAAGCGAATATCAAATGTGCCCCCAGTGCCGGAAGGATCATTAAGTGGAATTCCATCTAATAAAATCAGCGTGTAATTGCTGCTGGCGCCTCTGAAAAAAATGGATTTATCTTTTCCGGGATTACTAAACGACCCACTGAGGGTTAACCCGGTTTGTTCATTAAGCACCTGTGCCAGGTCTTTCCCCGAACTTTTTTCAATTTGCTCCCGGGTAATTACTGAAACGAGTTTACCTGTGTTGCTTTGCTTTGTTGGATACTTGGTAGCTGTGATCACCACCTTGTCCAACGTTCTAATGCTGTCTTCATCCGAGGTTTGTGCTGCCAGTTGACTGCTGATGAATACGGCAGCCACAATAAAAATTTTCTTTTTCATTTCTAAAAAAATTTTTTGTGACTGCTTCCGGAAAATAAGATGAATATAAATGCCGCCCGGCGTTTACACTCCCGCTTTTCACCCGAAAGCAAAATTGAATGTTGCGTGATCTGGCAGGTCTTCTGGCTTGGCCTCTGCTGAACACCTTCCCGATGATATTGCTAAACAAAATCAACAGTGGTATGAAGATTCAGCATTGAGTTGTGAGTTGTGAATGGTGAGTAAAACACTCACAACTCACAATTGACCACTCATCGGTTTACAGCTACGGGGATAGCGCCGGACTTACACCGGACTTCCCTTTTAATCTGTTTAATTATTATGTACTTAGCTTCAGCACTACTATTTAGCGGCTGTTGCGTCGCATGCCGACGCTTACGGTCGGCATCGAGACATTTATCGTCTCGACTCTTCAACATTATCCTCGCTATTGAGCAAAACGAAGAAGTAATAACTAAATAAAAGAACCAAATCAGTAGCAAATGTAATGGAGTGATGAGGACAATAAAAAATGATTTGTCAACAAGGGGTTAATTAAAATGAAGAGAGGCACCCCCGTAAAAATTTCTGCCCTGGGCTACATTATAATACCGCCCCCCGGCCGCGTTAATATCATTGCCAAGACTATAAGTTACATTAAATAGATTTTCGCCACCAACAAAAAGATCTAATTGCATTTTCTTTGTTAATAATTTTTTCCAGCCGAGGCGCTCGCCCACTAGATTGTATGACGAAGCAAAGTCTGTGTTAGCATCATTCAATGCGATGCGATCACTATAATAATAACTGAGATCGGAATAAATCCCTTGCTTTAAGTTGATATCAAGTCCGGCAGCAACAGTATGCGGAGCAACACTGGGCAATTGCTTGCCTGAAAAATCCGTTGTCGATTGTTTGAACTCGTCATAATTGAATTCGTTCCAGGTGTGACTGATCCTTACGGTAATGCCTGAAACAAATGCATGTCGCTGTTCGAAGAATTTGTAACTGGCCTGCGATTCAATTCCTTTTTGTTTCGTAGCACCTGCGTTTGTAAAATAATCTGCATTGCTGGCATCTTTCCGGGAAACTATCGCATTTTTCAGACTGTAATAAAATGCATTTACTTCAGTGTATAATCTCTGGCGCATCCAACTGGTTTTTATTCCTACTTCATAGTTGATTCCATGTTCAGCTTGTAAGTCGGTACTGATTACAGTGGTAGAAGGCAACACCTCAGCGACAGTGGGCGGAGAAAAACCCTTCGACACACTTCCATATATCCAGAAGTTGTCAATGATCTTTTTTGACAAGGCTATTCTCGGTGCCAGCTCATTGTTAAATTTTCGATTTATGGGCTGAAAATTCGGAGCGGAAACTCTGTTGATCTTTATTGAGGTTAGATTTGTGCTTAAGCCTAAGGTTACGTCCCAATCTTTTGGTAATTGAATATCGCCCTGTGCAAATAGAGAAAAAATTGTCGGACGAATGTAGTCATTGGTCATGATGTCGCCCGGCTTGCCATACTTGTTTACATAGTCTCTGGTATTAAAATAGCCTTGTTGGAATTCGCTGCCAAAAACAATTTGCAATGAAGATTGATTCCAATGATGGGTAGATCTAAAAATGGTTCTTGCCCCCCATTGCGGTTCACTGCGTCGTTCATAATTCCGAAAAGTGGGATTCGTCAGGTCTGTAAATGCTCCATAAAAAGTTGTTGTGTTGTCGAAGTGATCAGAAATTCTATAATTATTTGTCACACCCCCCAATATTGTTTTCTGGAAGATCGCCGCCTTGATACTATCCGCACTCTGAAAGGCTCCGGCCTTAGGTCTTGCTGCACGAGGATTGGCAACATACTCGGATTTTGTCAAAGCGCCGGGAGTTTGATAATAAAGATCACCATACAAGACCGAAAGTTTTATTTCTTCTTTTTTACTTCTCACAATTTTCATTTGCCACGTCAACACTTCGCGATACATAGAAGTATGATGGCGGTAGCCGTCACTGTTTTGGTGCGAATAACTCACCACATTTTGCCAGTTTTCCTTGCCCGCTCTCACCTGGAGATTTGTATTGAACAAACCATAACTTCCTCCCAAAGCAGTTGCGTCAAAGCCACGCTGCCATACGGCAGGCAAACTATGAATTAAGATCACGCCGCCGGTGCCTGCGCCGTACAAGCTACCTCCTCCAGGTCCCTTAATGATCTCAATAGAATTGAAGTTGTAATAACTAAGTTGATTTAAATAAGTATTTCCTCCTGCATCAGTAAATGGAATTTCATCCCAGTAAATTTTTACGTTGCGGACCCCAAATGGCGATCTTAATGTGCTACCGCGGATATTCATCCGGTAGCTTCCGGGAGAACGTTCTTCCATCCTTACACCGGGAGTGCTGTTCAATGCTGGCAAAATGTTTGTATTGTTGAAACGCTCCAACTGAGTTTGCCCGATGTAATTGATGGCCGCCGATGTTTGTTTTAATTGCTTATTCTGTTCGAATGCCTTTACAACTACTTCACTAAGATTTCTTGATGAATCAGTATTTGTTTGTTGAGAAAGAGAAAGGAGAGAAATAAAAAAGCAAATTAAGCAGAGCAGAGTTTTGATCATGGCATTGGTTTAGACAACTAAGTTAGAACGTTTTTCCTATCTTCAATCAATGGCTGCGCAGAATAAACTGGGCTTGTTCTCCCTTACCATGATTGTTATCGGACTTGTGATCGGGATGGGAATTTTCAGAACCTCAAAAGATGCCGCCAATGCAGCCCTAACTCCTTCAATTTTTTTTGCTGCCTGGATCGTCGGAGGCGTCATCGCTTTTTGCGGAGCACTAACCTATGCGGAAATCGGCAGTCGCTATCCCGTTACCGGGGGCTACTATAAAATTTTTTCCTACGCCTATCATCCTTCCATTGCCTTTGCTATTAATTGCATTATTCTTATTTCTAATGCTGCCTCACTCGCAGGAGTGGCGTTGATCGGAAGTGAATACATTACTCCACTGATATCCAAATCCGATGTTACGAGTACGGTTAAGGCGTTTATCGCGATGTCTGCCATCATCATTTTTTACGGCGTCAACCTTATGGGCCTGCGGATGAGTTCCCGCACACAAAATGTTTTGATGCTTATAAAAATAAGTATGATCGTGATCCTGATCATCTCGTTATTTTTTCCTTCGTTGTATAATACGGCCTCGCAAACTGTGGTTGATTTAAAAACACAAAGCTTTGGAACCATACTCCTATCATTTGGCGTGGCATTAAAGGCCACATCTTTTACATATGGGGGTTATCAGCAAACGATCAATTTTGGTGAAGAGGTCGAAGACCCGAAGAAAAATATTCCAAGGGGAATTTTCATTGGGATATTGATCATTGTTACAGTTTATCTTCTTGCAAGCCTTGCCTATTTTAAAGTAATTGGCTTTAATGAATTAAAACATCCAGCCGAAAATTCGACGCCGATCGCAGCGATTGTCGCAGAAAAAATGTTTGGCCTTGCGGGAAAATATGCTTCTTCCATTTTACTTTTTATTGCTGTACTTGCCTACGTCAACGTGTTACTTCTTAGCAATCCAAGAGTGATGTATGCAATGAGCGAAGACGGAATTCTGCCTGCCTCGTTCAAAAAAAAGGACGAAAAAAAAGATGTGCTTACCGTTAGTCTTACCGTTTTTGCGGCTATGTGTATAGTTGTTTTGTTTTTCGCGGATACTTTTGATAAAATACTCAGCTTTACTATTTTTCTTGACTCGATCGGGATGGCCACGTCCGCTGCTACCATTTTTGTCTTACGAAAGCGGACAAAACACCTTGATGCCACGGGAATTTATTCGATGAAATTATATCCCTGGGTGCCGGCAATCTTTGTATTGGCCTACCTTTTTGTTGGAACAGTCATCGCGATCACTTTTCTAAAATATGCAATCATAGGCCTATCAGTCTTTACAGCTTTTTTGATTATTTATTTTTTAGTTTACAGAAATAAAAAGTCAGTCCAATCTTAAGACTATGTCGTCATATCCTCAAGATCATAAAAATTACCTTAATCAACATTCGCTATCATTTATCTTAAATGAATTGGGTGAAGAAAGAGAACATTATTTCAATGCTGTTTCGGCTCCCATCATTCAGACCAGCAATTTTGTTTTTAAGAAAGTTGATGACCTGGGCAAAGCTTTAGAGGATGAAATGGATGGGTACTTATACAGTCGTGGTTTAAATCCGACGGTTGAGATCCTTAGAAAGAAACTGGCAGCTCTTGACGGAGCTGAAGACTGCCTGGTCTTTAACAGTGGTGCCTCGGCGATTTTTGCGGGCGTATTCGCGAATGTGAGATCAGGTGATCACATTGTTTCGGTAAAAGCCCCTTACACATGGGCGCAGCGAATGTTTGACGTGATCCTACCACGGTTCAACATAACCACCACGTATATTGACGGAACTGAAATTGAAAATTGGAATGATGCGACTCAACAGAATACAACGATATATTATTTGGAATCACCGAACAGCTGGGACTTTGCGTTGCAGGATCTGCAAGCTGTGGCAAGGGTAGCTCAAGCAAAAAAGATCACAACCATTATTGACAACAGCTATTGTACTCCACTCTATCAACGTCCCATAGAAATGGGAATAGACCTTGCTCTTCAAACCGCTACCAAATATATTGGTGGACATAGCGACACCTTGGGCGGTGCGCTTAGCGGGTCACGTGAAATGATAAAAAAAATATTTGATAGCGAATACTTGAATATTGGCAGCGGCATTCAACCGTTCAATGCCTGGCTGTTGATCCGTGGTTTGAGAACATTGCCTGCAAGGTTAGAAAGGATCACAAAAACGACCACAGAGGTGTTGAAATTCTTAAAGAAACATCCCAAAGTTGAGAATGTGATCTTTCCTTTTGATGAATCCTTTCCTCAATATGAATTGGCTAAAAGGCAAATGAGAGGCGCATGCGGATTGTTCACAATCATTCTAAAAACACGCAGCAGAGCTGAAATAGTAAATTTTTGCGAGTCGCTGCAACACATCATGATGGCAGTGAGCTGGGGTGGTCATGAAAGTCTTGTAATGCCAAAATGCACTGGCATTAAAAAAGAGGAGTTTGATCCTGACAACAGGGAACATCGCTACGTGCGCATGTATGTGGGACTGGAGGAGGCTTCCTATCTTATCGACGACCTCTCACAGGCACTCGACAAAAGCAACTAAAAAATAACAGCTCTTTTGTTATTTATCAGTTTTTCGACAACTCATTTCATTTATTTTTGCCGGGACTATGAACCGACTAACTATTTTCCTAATCCTATCGGGTATAAGTTTTTTTTCGTTCGGCCAGGAGAAATGGGATCTGCACAAATGTGTTGACTATGCCCTCAAAAATAATATTACAGTAAGACAGGCTGATCTGCAGCAAAAGTTTGCAAGTCTCGATCTCAAACAAAGTAGATGGAATACGCTGCCGTCGGCCAACTTTAGCGGCAGTACGGGATTTAGCGCGGGACGCAACCAGGATCCCACAAATTTTAGCCTGATAACGACCGGCTATTTGTTCAGCAATTATTCTTTGCAGGCAAATGTTGACCTGTTCAATTGGTTTTCAAAACAACATAACATTGCCGTACGAGACCTGAATTTGAAAGCCACCCAGGCAGGGTTTGAAAAAGCAAAAAATGATGTGGCATTGAATGTTGCCCTCGCCTATTTACAAATATTATTGACCAAGGAACAAGTCAATCTTGCGAAAATACAATTAAACACAACAGGCGCGCAGTTAGAAAGCGTAACAAAACAAGTCAGAGCAGGAAATCTGCCAGAGCTAAACCAGGTCCAGTTAGAAGCGCAATTTGCCACCGATAGTTCAAATCTTGTCACGGCACATTCTTCAGTGAACCAGTACTTGCTTCAGATGCAAATACTCCTAAACCTTGATCCGGCTGTCCCGTTTGATGTTGAATCTCCTCCGGTTGACCAGATACCCGTGGAAAGCATTGCAGAACTTCAGCCTGAATATGTTTATGGTCTTGCAAGAATCAACATGCCCCAGCAGCAAGTTGACGTGTTTAATTTGCAGGCCGCACAAAGATCAGTAAAGGCGGCAAAAGCACAGATGTATCCGACCTTTTCAATGTTTGGAAGTTTAGGAACTGCGTTCAACAGTAAGGCGGAGCAGATCATCTCCGTTACTCCAATCAATCCGCCTATTGGAACAGTAACGGTGAATACCGCTACCTATAACGTGTTTCCTGTTCAACCCATTCAGCAAGCCAATTATGGTAAGATGGCCTATTTTGAGCAAGTAAATCAAAACTTTCGGCAATCTATCGGAATTGGTGTTAGCATTCCTATTCTGAGCGGCGGGAGCCTGAGATCGGGATGGTTACGTTCGAGATTGACATTGAACCAGGTTGAATTAACCAAGGAACAAAACAGTCAGACCTTAAAACAGGATATTTACAAGGCATTTAACGACGCGACCGCGGCTCTTGAAAAATTCAGTGCAAATAGAAAAGCCGTTGACGCTTCGCAAAAGGCGTACGATTTCGCGAAAAAAAGATTTGACCTTGGCTTATTATCAACCTATGATCTTTTAAATACTCAAAATACATTGTTGCAGTCGAAGACGAACCTTTTGTATGCTCAATACGACTATGTATTTAAAATAAAATTGCTTGAGTTTTATAAGGGACAGGGATTGACCTTGTGAATGGTCAATGGTGAATTGTGAATCAAGGAAAATCTAGTTGAACTTGTGAAACCCCAAACGCGTGAAGGGGCCTATACTCGTTATGACTGAAATATTTTTTAACTCTTCGAATTTGAACAGGCGGCGGAGGGAATGCCTTCTAAAATTCGGAAATAAAAATGTCCGCCTTGGGCGGATTTAGGGTATGAATAAAACAGTTAAATGGATCCTGATTGTGCTCGGTATATTGATCGTGGTCCTGGTTGCTGGCAAGTTAATAGCAGGTAACGGCGACGAAGGAGTAAAAGTGTCGACAGAAAAAGCCATAAAGCGTACAATTATTGAGACGGTCAATGCAAGCGGCAAGGTCTATCCTGAAGTGGAGGTAAAAATTAGTCCGGATATTTCGGGGCAGATCACTGATCTTTTTGTGAAAGAAGGAGACAGTGTGAAGAAAGGACAAGTGCTGGCTCGAATTTACGCAGACATATATGCCACGCAACGTGACCAGGCTGCTGCCGCGGTAAACCAGCAACAAGCCGTGACCGCCAATAGTCAGGCACAACTGGATGCGCTGAAAGCCACTATGGACCAGGCCCAGAGAACTTATGAGAGGCAAAAACAACTATTGGAAGACAAAGTGATCTCAAAAGCTGAGTTTGAGCAGGCGGAAAGTGCTTATTTATCTGCAAAAGCAAATTATACTGCCACTATACAAGCGATCCGTGGGAATAAAGCCAGTGTGTTAAGTGCACAGGCAAGTTTGGAAAGAGCAAATAAAGATTTGAGTCGAACCACCCTAACGGCTCCCATGAATGGAGTTATTTCTTCGCTCTCAGTAAAAAAGGGCGAGCGTGTGGCCGGCAATAGTTTCAACATTGGCACTGAAATGATGAGAGTGGCTGACATGAGTGTCATGGAAGTAAGGGTTAATGTAGGAGAAAACGATATAGTAAAAGTAAACCTTGGCGATAGTGCTGACGTAGAAGTGGATGCCTATAACAACAGAAAATTTAAAGGCGTGGTCCGAGAGGTGGCCAGCAGCACTGCTTCGGGCACGTCGTCTCTAACATCATCTTCATCAAATGACGTAACAAATTACGAAGTTCGTATCCGTCTTGACTCTAATTCCTACAGAGATCTCATTGACCCTAACAATCCCAGGAAATTTATTTTTCGTCCGGGAATGAATGCCAGTGCCGATATAAAAACAAAAAGACATGATTTTGTACTGGCCGTTCCGATCAATTCCGTAGCAGCAAGAGTTAAAGGAAGTGATAAAAGCATTGAGGACAAAAAGAAAGAGGATAAGAAAAACAAACCTAAGGATGACGAGGAGAACCAGGATAATAACGCAACAGTTAATAGTGACGAGCTGGAAGAAGTAGTTTTTGTGCTCCAAAAAGATGGAAAGGTGAAAAAGACAATTGTGAAGACGGGCATCCAGGATATAAATTATATTGAAGTCGCAAGTGGCTTGAGTGTCGGGGATGAAGTTGTGACCGGTCCGTACAATGCCGTGAGCAAAACACTAAAGGATGGAAATAAAGTGAAGGTCGTTCCAAAGGATAAATTGTTCGAGAAATAAGTCTGAACCGGAATTAAAAAGATTAAAGGATTTTTAGGATAATTAAAGGGTCGTATGAGCGACTCTTTTTCATTTAAAGAATAATAAGTGCAATGATTTAATTTTATTTCTTCTAAATCCATTCTAATCTACCAATCATGGTTGAGACATTTGGCATTATTGGCAGCGGCAGTTGGGCTACAGCATTAGCAAAAATTTTAACCGACAGTGGTCACTCCATCAACTGGTGGATCCGAAATGCTGAAACAATCAGCCAAATAAAAAAGCGCAGGCATAATCCTCATTACCTCAACTCCGCTTATTTTGATACTTCACTTCTTTCTTTAGAAAATGACATAAAAAAGGTAATTGATGATTCTGATATTGTCATTATTGCTGTGCCTTCTGCGTTTATTGAGGACACGCTGGCAAGTTTGGATAGAAATGTTTTTGAAAATAAAAAAATTGTTTCCGCTATTAAAGGGATAATACCGAAACACAATGTTTTGCTTAATGCGTGGCTCTTGAAACAATTTGACGTATCACTCGAAGATTATTTTGTAGTTCTCGGACCTTGTCATGCCGAAGAGGTTGCTGCAGAGAAGCTTTCGTATCTCACTTTTTCGGGTGTCGATGTAACCCAAGCGTCCGAAATCGCATCTAATTTTAAGACGGACTACATCAACACTGTGGTGAACCATGATATTTTAGGTGTGCAGTATGCTGCCGTGCTGAAGAATATCTATGCCCTGGGTGCCGGAATAGCACATGGCCTTGAATATGGAGATAATTTTTTGAGCGTTTATATCGCCAACAGCGCTGATGAAATGGCGGGGTTTTTACGTAAGGTAGGCATTGAGCACATCGTAGTAGGCGAGCATGACGGAGAAGACCCGGTCACCCATCGTAAAGCACCGAACTATGCGGCGTCCGTTTATCTTGGCGATCTGTTGGTGACCTGTTATTCTTTATACAGTCGCAACCGGACCTTCGGCAACATGATCGGCAAAGGTTATTCTGTAATGTCCGCACAACTTGAATTAAACATGGTAGCGGAAGGATATAATGCGGTAAAATGTATTTACGATCTAAATAAAGAAATCCAGGCTGAGATGCCCATCGCCGAGACTGTTTATGAAATCCTTTGGGAAAATGTTAAACCTGAAGATGGCTTTAAACAAATAGAAGAAGTACTCGTCTGAAAATTAAGAAACAAAAACAATGATGCCAATCTCATATAACGGCTTTGGACCTACGGCGATCTTGATCATGGTACTTTGTTTGGTAATATCACAGGCGTTTAAATATTACAAACACAGAAGCCACCGGTCTTCAGAACGGAACGAACAACTCATTCATAAGGAGAAATAAATTTCCAGGCATCGGCATACTACGATGAAAGTGTTGTTCCGCCAGGACTGAGTTTTGAAAAGTCGGTCATCCCCAGGCAATTTTCTTGACTACCTATCAAAAAATAACTCCGCCGCAATTCCATCGGCCAATAACTTTCCCTGTTTCGTTAGCTTTAGATGATTCCGCTCATTAACCATCAATCTTCTGTCAATAAATTTTTGGCTGGAAGCTCGCAGCTCGCGGCTCAAAGCCTCTTCGCTGATATAAGTCAGATCCAAACCTTCCATCGTCCTCAATGACGTCATCACATATTCATTCAATTGCTGAATTGGAGTCAAAATTTCTTTTTCACAGGGAATGGTACTCTTTTTAATTGAATCGATATAAATATTGTTGTTTGACACGTTCCATTGGCGGCTAGTCCCATCAAAAGAATGAGACGAGGGGCCAACACCGATATATCTCTTCCCGTTCCAGTATGAGGAATTGTGCCTGCTCCGATAACCAGGTTTAGCAAAGTTTGAAATTTCATAATGTTCGTATCCGCCATGCTCCATCCATTCCATTAATAATAAGAATTGTTCTGATTGTTTGTCCGGATTGACATCATCAACTTGATGGTTCTTTATCATTTTATGCAAGGCTGTTTTGGGTTCTATCGTTAAGGCATAACAGGATAGGTGAGGGACGTGCAGACTGATCACTTTATCAACATTGATTTTCCAATTTTCATTTGTCAGAGCTGGAATACCATATATGAGATCTACACAAAGATTATCAAAGTATTTCAGGGTTAATTCTAGACTTTGAATGGCCTGTCGGGCGTTGTGAGCCCGATTCATCCATTTAAGATCTTCTTCAAAAAAGGATTGTATGCCCATGCTTAAACGATTAATACCTGCCTTTTTCCATTCCTTTAGTTTTTCCCCATCAATGTCATCGGGATTGGCTTCGATCGTGATCTCGACGTCCGGATCAACTTTAAAAGAGGAAAATATTTTACCGATTTGCGCCTCGATATCGGAAATTGATAACAAGCTTGGCGTGCCCCCGCCAAAGTAAATCGTTTCAATTGAGTCACCACCTAAATAATCTTTTCTCAGCTCTATTTCACTCAATAAAGCTGCTACCAATTCGTTTTTACGCTTTAAAGAAGTGCTAAAATGAAAATTGCAATAGAAGCATGCTTGCTTACAAAAAGGGATATGAATATAAATACCAGCCAAAAGTTTAGGAATTAAATATCAGTTATTGATAATTTTACCGCGCCACAAGTATCCGATGACAAAATTAAGACTGCCAATATCGTCATTCATTTTTTTCATTTCTGTTTTTCTGAACTTAACTGCAGTGGCCCAGGATAAATATGATTTAAGCGTTAAATCCGTCGACAAGGATTCGGCTTTTTTAAATACAGTTGGCCTGCAAAATAGTTTCGGCTCCAGGGCTGCCTGTGTCGATTATATAAACAAGCTTCCTTCAATGCTTCAATCGAAAGGATATGTAACTGCATCACTGGACAGTTTAAACTATGATTCGTTATCGGCCAGGGTAGTTATTTTTTTTGGCGACTCTTATCATTGGGCAGAATTGAATACGGAACGGGTAAGCCCTGCTTTATTAGACGCGATTGGATGGAGAGAAAAGAACTTTCCTGACAAACCCATAGACTTCGCAAAGGTGCAAGCCTGGCAAGAAAAAATTTTAGATTATTTGGAGCACACTGGTCACCCCTTTTCAAAAATTTACCTTGATAGTCTTGAAATTTTGGAGAATAACAAAGTGTTCGCACTTTTAAAGGTGGAGGAGGGGCCGGTCTACAAAATTGACAGCATCCGAATTTACGGCAACGCTAAAGTATCCAACAATTTTCTTCAGCACTACTTAGATATTGCGAGTGGCAGTATTTATGACAAACAAAAACTTCAACTCGTCTCTAAGAAAATCAGGGAGCTTGGTTATGTTGAGGAGGAAAAACCGTCGGATATCTCGATGATCCCGACTGGTGCGGTGGTTAATCTGTATTTGAAACCAAAAAGAAGCAGCCAGGTAAATCTTTTATTTGGGTTCTTACCGAACAACGATCAGCTTAGCAGTAAAAAACTTTTAATCACCGGGGAAGGAAATCTCAATTTGAAAAATGCGTTAGGCGCCGGCGAAACAATAGGCTTCAGTTATCAAAAATTGCAGGTAAGATCCCAGCGGTTAAATCTTTTTTACCAGCATCCTTACCTTTTCAATTCTCCTATCGGCCTCGACTTTTTGTTTGATATGTATCGCCGCGATAGCGTTTATCTCAATGTGAATCTTCAACTCGGTGCCAGTTACATCCTTTCTTCTACACGATCAGGCAAACTTTATGTTCAGCATTTTACATCCATCGCTAATGGGATCAATACCGCCAGTGTATTAGATAATCATCGCCTGCCGGATGAAGCGGATCTCAGCTCATTTAATGTTGGTGTAGATTATAACGTTAACACAACTGATTATAACCGTAATCCGCGGAGAGGAAATGAATTTCTTATTTCAACAGCTGTGGGCACAAAAAAAATTAAAAGGAACAACCAGGTTGTTGACCTTCAGGATCCAAATGATCCTTCATTTGATTTTGGGAAATTATATGATACTGTAAAACTTAAAACCTATCAGGTCAGAATACGAACAGTGGCGGCAAAATATTTTCCCCTGGGCAAGCAGGGAACAATAAAAACAGCTGTGAATGCTGGCTTTTTCCAGAGCGCCAACATTTTCAGAAATGAGCTCTTTCAAATAGGTGGTTTTAAATTATTGAGGGGTTTTGACGAGGAAAGCCAGTACTTATCTCAATATGCAATAGTTACGGTCGAATACCATTATCTTATTTCACAAAATTCATATTTCTATGGTTTGCTGGATGGAGGTTGGGGAAGGAACAACAGTCAAAACAATAATGTAAATCATACATACTTAAGTACGGGCTTAGGTCTTGCTTTTGAGACAAAAGTTGGCGTGTTTAACCTGGCCTGGGCTGTGGGCCGACGAGAAGATATTCCGTTCAATCTTCGTCAATCCAAGATACATTTCGGATTCATGAATTATTTCTGAGAAATAGTCCCTTTCATTTTGCCAGGGACTGAGCTTGAATAATTTTGCACCACAACCCAGTCTTTGTGATTCGATCTATTTTCCTTGTAGCTTTCCAAACCATATTTAGTGGTTTTATTTTTGCTCAGAATACTGATACATCAACAAACCTGGTTGATTCCTCGCAACCAAAAAAACAGACTCATATTTCGTCCGATTCTTCTATCAAGATAACTCACATTGCTCGCCCGGCTGGCTTTCCAAAAATAAAAACCGATTCTCTTCACAGAGATTCTGTGGTAACGCGTCCCTTAAATGACAGCTCGTGGACTGTTATTGCAGCTGAGTATCCCGGGAAAAATTTTATCAGGCAATCATATGATCAAAGTAAATATTTTGGTTTTAAGGCAAAGTCGCTTGCTGTTATATCTAATAAAAAAGAGTTTAAAGGAAAGGAACTATTATTTTACACGTTGGTCGCGGTGTTACTTTTATTTGCTTTCATAAAATTTAGCTTTCCAAAATATATTAACGATCTATTTCGCGTTGCATTCAGAACGACTTTAAAACAGAGACAAATTAGCGAGCAGCTAATTCAAACCCCTCTTCCTTCATTGTTGTTAAACTTTTTTTTCTTGATTGCTGCCAGTATTTACATTAGCTTTCTCCTGCAGCATTTCGAACTCAACAACAACTACAATTTCTGGCTGATCTGCCTTTATTCGTTTCTTGCTTTGGCGGTTATTTATGCAATAAAATTTTTAAGTTTGAAATTTTTCGGTTGGCTCTTTAATATATCGTCAACTACCGATGGCTACATTTTCATTGTTTTCATGATCAATAAAATCATTGGCATTTATCTTTTACCTTTTATAGTAATGTTAGCATTCACAGACCATGATGTGTACCAGGTTGCCTTCGCGCTGTCGTACATTGGTATTTTTGGACTGCTGGGTTATCGTTTTATTTTGTCATATGGCTTGGCCCGCAACCAAATTAGAGTTAATCCTTTCCATTTCTTTTTATATCTTTGTGCTTTCGAAATTGTGCCACTTTTGTTAATCTACGAAGCTTTAACGCTCTGGTTTTAAAATAGATTTCTTAACTTCGCCAAACTTTTCAAGACGAACCACATGGTAAAAAACGGGGTTAAGGCCGACATTCCGGCCAAAAACGTGAAAAAGATTTTGATTACACAACCGAGGCCCGAGACTGACAAGTCGCCTTATTTTGAGTTGTCAAGAAAGTACAATATTGAATTGGAGTTTCATCCATTCATTCGACTCGAACCCATTCCGGCCCGGGAATTCCGCAAACAAAAAATCGAAATTCAAAATTATACTGGTGTCATTTTTACCAGTCGCAACGCCATTGATCATTTCTTTCGTATGTGTGAAGAAATGAAAGTAAACGTGTCGCAGGACACAAAATATTTTTGTATTACAGAGGCTGTAGCGTTGTATTTGCAGAAATTTATTCTCTATCGTAAGCGCAAAGTTTTTTATGGAGCGGATGGCACAAACAAAAGTCTTTTTGATGTCATCAACAAACACAAGGGAAATGAAAAATTTCTTTATGTGTGTTCTGAGAACCAACAGGACAATGATATTGTTAACTGGCTTAAGACGAATAGCTGCGAGTTTGCCCTTGCATTTATGTATCGGACGCAAAGCAATGATGTAAAAGAGTTGCTTTTGAAAAATGAGTATGACGTCATTTGCTTTTTTACTCCAAGTGGAGTTAAAAGCCTGTTTGATAACCTGCCGAAGTATAAACAGAATGGTACCATTATCGGTGCATTTGGAAATAACACTTCCCGAGCCATTGAAGATGCAGGTCTTAAACTCGAGATCAAGGCTCCTCAACCGGAAGCTCCATCTATGGTTTCGGCGCTGGAACGCTTTCTTGCTTGCTCCAAAAAGAAATAAAGACATTAGCAATTTATCGGGGGCATCTTTCGCGATGCCTTTTTTATTTCGACCTGGTTTGTCCAGGTTACGCAAGCCGATTCCTGGCGAGATCACTACACCTCTCCGGATTCAGTCACGGCTGCCACTCGTACCGGACTTGCCAGTTCTTTTCCGAAATTCGCTAATCAATCTAGTGTATGCCCGCTCACACAAATCGCCTAATAAATGAAACCAGTCCATATCTACTTCAGCACGCACATAATCCTGTCGACTGGTATCCCTGGGGGGAAGAGGCTTTAGAGAAGGCAAAAAAAGAAAACAAACCTGTTTTGGTCAGTATTGGTTATTCGGCTTGTCACTGGTGTCATGTGATGGAAAAGGAAAGTTTTGAGAACGAGGAGACGGCTAGTCTAATGAATAATCACTTTGTGAATATAAAGATCGATCGGGAGGAGAGGCCCGACCTTGACCACATCTATATGGATGCCGTGCAGACAATGACCGGTAGTGGCGGCTGGCCGCTAAATGTTTTTCTTACTCCTGAAGCGAAACCTTTTTTTGGTGGAACATATTTTCCGCCACAAAGAGCATTTAGCCGCTCATCATGGAAAGAGGTTCTACTTGCTGTTTCGACTGCTTTTCATCAAAAAAGAGATGAAATAGAGTCGCGGGCTGAAAATCTCATAGCCCATCTATTGCAATCAAACTCCTTTGGGCAGCAGACAGAAAGCACGGCCAATATTTTTCTGAATGAGAAGATTCATGAGGCATTTCAAAACCTGATGAAATCTGCAGATAAAGAATGCGGTGGCTTCGGAAGAGCGCCAAAATTTCCTCAAACTTTTTCAATTCAATTCCTGCTGCGTTATCATTACAAAACAAAAAATGAAGAGGCCTTGCAACAGGCGCTTCTAAGTCTGGATAAGATGATTGACGGTGGCATCTACGACCAGGTAGGCGGAGGTTTTGCACGATACTCGACCGACCGGGAATGGCTGGTTCCTCATTTTGAGAAAATGCTTTATGACAATGCCTTGCTTGTGTCCGTTTTATCGGAAGGTTTCCAACTAAGAAAAGACGAAAAATACAGGGCAGTGATTCAAGAAACGATCTCTTTTGTGCAACGGGAACTCATGCATCCAGACGGAGGTTTCTATTCAGCTCTTGATGCCGATAGTGAAGGAGAGGAAGGAAAATTCTATACATGGCAATATGATGAAGTGAAGAGTTTATTGGGAGAGGGCTCAGAAATTTTCTGCGGCTTTTTTGATATTACGCCAAAAGGAAACTGGGAAGGGAAAAACATCCCGCGCATCAAGAAGCCAATCGAATTATTTGCGAATGAAAAAAATATTTTACCTGGCGAGTTAAGAAATATCATTCAAAAAGGAAAATCGATCCTGCTTGCAGACAGAAACAAACGAGTAAGACCGTTGCTTGATGACAAGATCATCTTAAGCTGGAATGCGCTCATGAATACGGCTTGCAGCAAGGCTTTTGCGGCAACGGGGAAAAATGAATACCGCCAGTTGGCAATCAAAAACATGCAATTCCTGCTGGAGCATTTTGAAAATAAACCTCAGAATTATTTTCATCACACGTGGAAGGATAACAATGCAAAGAATTTTGCCTTTCTTGATGACTATGCATTTCTTATCCAGGCACTGTTGCACTTGCAGGAGATCACCGCCGACACTCATTGGTTATTCAAGGCCAAAGAAATCACGGAATACGTAATCGAAAATTTTAGTGAAAATGAGACTGCTTTTTTCTTTTTTTCAGACATAAGGCAAAAGGATGTTGTGGTGAGAAAGAAAGAAGTGTATGATGGAGCAACCCCTTCGGGTAATGCTACGATGGCTTATAATATCTACCAGCTCACAATACTTTTTAATTTTCCGGAATGGAGGCAAATACCTGAAAAAATGTTAGCTTCATTAAGCGATGTTATAGTTCGCTATCCAACTTCGTTTGGTATTTGGCTCAATTTGCTGATGGAAATGACATATGGTACCGATGAGATTGCAGTTGTGGGAGAAGATTTTTCTTCATTGGCAGACGAGGTGCTAGCTGAATATATTCCACACAAAGTGTTCATGGCTGCCCCCAAAGGCATCGTAGAACTACCATTATTAGCCGAAAAACCGTCAACTAATCCTCCTCTAATTTACCTGTGCAAGGCATATTCATGTTTAAAACCCGTGCCCCACACCAGCGAGTTGATGGAGTTCATAAAAAGCGGGAAGAAAAATTGATAAATAGTGCAATAACATTCATAATAAAACGTTAGAATTTTTACCTCGTAAAACAGCTTTGATTATAAAAAAATAAATTATAACCTTGTGATCCCGTTCGAATCAAAATTTTATATTTGTCCAATACCCAAGAGTATGAAAGCGAAAAGCCATTACTACACAATCACCGCTCTTCTAGCTGTAATTCTGCTAAGTAGCTGCGGAATCCTCGGAAAAAAGAACAAAGGCGGAAGCACACTCCCGAATGATGGGCAGGTGCATGGAGTCGCCCCTGGCAGCAGGTATATTTTGCCTAAGCCACCAGGCATGGTTTACATCCCACAGGGAACATTTCACATGGGACCAAGTGATGAGGATATTGCTTACGCTTTCAGTGCGCGCAACCGCTCGGTTTCTATCAGCGGTTTCTGGATGGATGCTACCGAGATTACGAACAATGAATATCGCCAGTTTGTGTATTGGGTAAGAGATTCAGTTGTCGCAAAAAAAATTGGCTATGTGAAATCGGATAAGGAGGGGAATGAGTTTGTTGACCAGGCAAAAATGAGGACCCTGAAATGGAACGACCCGAAGACGATTGAATTGTTAGGTCAATCTGATATTTTGCTCGCTCCCGATGACAGGATATTTGGAAAAAAGGAAATAGATCCTTCAAAAATAGTTTACCAGGTTGAGCGGTTTAATCTGAAAGAAGCTGCCAAGAGAGAAAATGCAAATAAACCCCGCTCTACTTTTATAGAAAGATTCCCGGTTAAGGCTTATCCTGATACGCTTGTTTGGATCAGGGACTTTTCATATTCTTACAATGAGCCAATGACCCAGCGTTACTTCTCTCATCCTGCTTATGGCAACTATCCCGTTGTAGGAGTAACATGGAAGCAGGCTGACGCCTATTGCAACTGGAGAACGCATTATTTGAACTCATATCTTGAATCAAAAAACAGGGCCCAGGAGTCCGATTTCCGCCTCCCCACAGAAGCACAGTGGGAATATGCAGCTCGTGGCGGTCGTGCGGAGTCAATGTTCCTCCCCTGGGGTAACTATTATTTGAGAAATAAAAAAGGATGCTTGCTGGCCAACTTTAAACCTGGTCGCGGTAACTATCCTGAAGACGGCGGATTTTACACAGTGCGTGCCGACGCTTACTGGCCAAACGATTTTGGTTTGTATTGCATGGCCGGAAACGTTGCTGAGTGGACATCTTCCATTTACTATGAAGGTTCTTATAATTTTCAACACGACATGAACCCAGATGTACGTTGGAATGCCAAAGATGATGATCCTCCACGCATGAAGCGTAAAGTGATCCGCGGTGGAAGCTGGAAAGACGTTGGCTACTATCTCCAAACGGGTACCCGGGCTTATGAATACCAGGACACTGCTAAATCATATATCGGATTTCGTTGTGTGATCGACTTGCCGGCCGCTCAGGCTAAGGGACATCGTAAATAATTAGCTGTCGCAAATAATAACTATGGCCTTGCAAACGTTGTTATTTGCGACAGTTTTTTTGTCAAAAGTTTCTCGTTATTCTGTAATTTTTTAATAACCTATAAATCGACCCTACTATGATTTTTTTCAAAACCCAAAAAGGCCAGATTACCCTCAACTTTCTATTCAGCTTTTTTGCAGCCGTGGTAATCTTTGCTGCAATGATGAAAATCCTTCACTGGAGGGGAGCTGATTATGCCATTATGGTGGGACTAATGTCTGAAACTTGCGTGTTCTCTATAATGGCGTTCCTCGTACCTCCGCCGGAGGAACCACATTGGCAGAGATATTTTCCAAACATCAATGAACATCCTGATGTGGAAAGAGCTCGTACAGGAAAATTTGAAGTAACTCCGCTTACCTTACCAGGCGCTTCTGGAAACCCTGCGTTGACGAAGCTGGAAGATATGTTGAAAGAAGCGGACATTACCCCTTCAAATCTTGGTCGTCTGAGTGAGAACTTTAAAAAACTCGGAACAACCGTTGACAGGATGAGTGATATTTCTGATGTAGTTGCTGCAACTGGCGACTATACACAGAGAACAAAAGAAGCTACCCATGCACTCGGACAGATGAAAGATGCCTATGTTAGTGCTGCAGGCAGCATTCAACATCTGAACAATGCTGCTGAAGGAACAAAACAATTTCATGAGCAGGTGCAGATATTGACAAAAAATCTTTCTACCCTGAATACCATTTACGAATTGGAATTACAGGATACGAATAGCCATCTGAAAGCAATGAACCAGTTCTATAGTAACCTGGTACAGGCTTCACAGGCTATGGAAGGTAGTGTAGGTGATGCTAAGAAAGCACATGACCAGATAGCATTGTTAGCTAATAACCTGGGTCGTTTGAACCAGATCTATGGTAACATGCTGAGTGCGATGCAAGGTCGTGCGTAAATTATACTAAGGTCTTTATTGGGTTCGTTATATAGAATCCGTATCCGTGATTTTTCAGAATTGAATTGTCACCATTACTAATCTAAAAAAACCATAAACGTTATGGCTTTACCTCGTGAGCCGCGGCAAAAGATGATCAATATGATGTACCTGGTGTTAACAGCGCTGCTGGCACTTAACGTATCATCAGAAATCCTCAATGCCTTCAAAACGGTAAATAAAAGTTTGGAGACTACTAATGTCACTGTAAACCGCTCTACAGAGACCATCATAAAATCGTTGCAGGATAAACTATCTGATCCAATCACTGCTGAAAGAGCAAGGAAATGGTATCCTAAAGCAGATAGTGCTGTGATGTTTACCAAAGGAATTTATGATTATATTCAGGGCTTAAAGGATAGGATAATTTCAGAAGCCAGTGGTGATCCTAAGGATCCAAACACAAAATACAAAGAAGATAATCTTGACATTCCTACTCGCATTATGGTTGAGAAAGGAAATGGTCAAAAGCTTTTAAAAATGCTTACGGATTATAAGAAAAATTTGTTGGCGATTGATCCAGCAATTGATTCTGAGTTCAAAACTACTCTTCCGATAAATCTTGCACAGCCAAAAAGTT
The DNA here is from genome assembly GCA_005883765.1 of Bacteroidota bacterium. GTDB lineage: Bacteria > Bacteroidota > Bacteroidia > Chitinophagales > Chitinophagaceae > VBAU01. The sequence goes on along the minus strand of VBAQ01000154.1, from coordinate 34,296 downwards.
ATAATAGATCAAGTAGAACATGGGAAGGGGCCTATTTTCACATGGTACCTACGGTTGCTGCTCTGACTATATTGAGTAAATTTCAAAATGACGTAAAGACGTCCGAAAACAGAGTTGTTGCCGCTTGTCATAATAAGGTAGGGGAGGTAATAGTTCATTATGATAAGTATGCTGCTTTCGCTGCAACTAATTCAAGCTATGTAATGCCCGGTGATGAAATGGAAATAACTGCCGGAGTTGGTGCTTTTAGCAAGGCTGCTCTTCCTACGGTTACTATTGACGGGGTGAGTGTGCCCCTGGAAGATGATGGAGCTGCGCACCGTAAACTCAATGCTGCCACGTCGCTTGGCAAGCATTCAGTAAACGTTACTGTCAGTTTCAAGGACCAAGAGGGAAAAATGCGAACAGAAACAAGGCCCATTGAATATACAGTTGGCCAGTCTGCAGCTTCTATAGCCCTTGATAAAATGAATGTTCTTTATATTGGTGTTGATAACCCGGTTTCAGTTTCTACAACTGGCGGCGGCACAGAACAACAGCAAGTTTCTATTTCAGGTGGTGGCGGAGTTGTAAAGCCACTTGGAGGAGGTCACTATGCTGTGCGTGTAAATAGTGTCACTGATGAATGTTACATCACAGTGTCTGTAAATAATAAAGTTGCTGGTAAATCCCAATTCCGCACTCGTACAATTCCAAAAGCGCAGGCATACGTTGGAGGTAACGAAAGTGGTGCGAATATAAGTGCAGGAGCGTTTATAGCGCAGGCTGGCGTTGGAGCCGGTATCAAGGATTTTCCATTTGAACTAAAATATAATGTAACAAGTTTCTCGATTTCTTGCGATAATGACGAGGGAGATATTGATGTTGAAAACTGCCAGGGTAATACATGGAGTGCCAGAGCAATAAGTCTGATCAAAAAAGATGTAAAACCAGGAAGAACTATTACTGTCGATAATATTCGCGTCTTAGGACCTGATGGAAGGACGAGTACAGCTCCTTCATTGGTTTATTATATAAAATAAAATACGGCGAGCATGAAAACCCAGATAATCAGAGTTTGCTTTTGTTCATTACTATTGGCCGCACTTGCGCTGAATGTGCAGGCACAGCGCTCAGGACGAAAAAGAAATAATACGACACAGCCAAACAGTAATCAGCAGCAGCAAACCAATAATACGCAAGTTCCGTCAGGATATAACCCGTATGGAAATATTCCTATTGAAAAGGATACCACGTCGGCTTCTTATAATGGAGCTTTGCGTCATCCTTCTTTGCGTAATGACAATGCTTTTGTCAAGAATGGAGTAATGGAACGTACGCCATTGCCTTATGAGGATCTGCGTTGGGATGATGCTCTATTTGCCGAAAAAGTATGGCGTGAATTAGATCTTCGTGAAAAACTGAATCAAACATTTCGCTACGAAGCCGAAGATGATAATGGTAGCCAGTTGTTCGTTGATATGCTGCTTAAGGCGATCAAGCAAGATAGCATTACAGCCTTTGCTGATGATCGTTTCTCTCAGCCTCTAACTTTTGATGAAGTTAATGGATTAACGGTAGGTGGTGCGCCAGATACGACTGCAGTTTACGATCCGAATGATATTAATAAGGTAGTCAAATATGTAGTTACCCAAAAAAGCTTTGATCCTAAAAGTATCGTGAAGCTTCGTATTAAGGAAGAATGGGTTTTTGACCGTGAAGCAAGCCGTATGTTCGCAAGAATATTAGGTATAGCACCTCTTAAAATGGAATATCTACCAAATGGCCAGGAAAGAGGTGTTTCTGTTATGTTTTGGGTATACTATCCTGATCTTCGCCCATTACTTGCGAAATACGAAGTCTATAACCCCAAGAATATGGGTATGGGACGTATGACCTGGGAGGAGCTTTTTGAAAGCCGCATGTTCAGCAGCTATATTGTAAAATCCACCTTGGATAATCCTGGTAACAAGACAGTCAAGCAATATATGAGAGATCCAATTCTTTCTTTGCTTGAGGGAGATAATATTAAGGATAGAATCTTCAACTACGAGCAAGATCTTTGGTCGTATTGAGTTTAAAATAGTTTAGAATCGTAAAAATCCCATCCTCTTTAAAGGATGGGATTTTTTTCATTTAGGAGTTTCGACCCAAGCGATTTATTTTTTTTTAAAATTACCGGTACGTGGTATAGGAAATCTGGGGAATTGTTGTATTTTCGTTACGGTTTTTCATAGGATATTGGATTTTAAAAACGGGGCTGGATGTCTATCCGGGCCCCTTTTTCATGTTAGGGCCTCTGAGTTTTTGTTGAAATAATCACAAAGAATCTTGGCTTTTGCCTTTCCTATTGTTGCAGACAATTCCTGTTCGCTCTTTTCTCTAATGTTATTAACTGATCTGTATTTTTTTAAAAGCAAATCCGCAGTACTCTTCCCGATACCTTTGATCTCTTCGAGTTCATTTTTGAAAACTCCCTTGCTCCGTTTCTGGCGATGAAAACTGATACCGAAACGATGCACCTCGTCACGAATGCGGCGAATTAATTTGAGGCTGTTACTATTATAAGGAAGTTTAAGTGGCTCCTTATCGCCGGGGAAAAAAATTTCTTCCTCATTTTTTGCAAGCCCGATCAATGCTGTTCTGCCCGTCGCATCTAATTCTTCCAGCGCTTCAACAGCGGCGTTTAGCTGCCCTTTGCCGCCGTCAATGATCACTAACTGAGGAAATTCCTGCTCCTCTGCAAGCACCCGTTTGTATCTTCTAAAAACAGTTTCCTTCATGGAAGCAAAATCGTTTATTCCTTGTACTGTTTTGATATTGAAATGCCGATAGTCTTTTTTACTTGACTCGCCATGTTTAAATGAAACCATCGCTGAAACGGGAAAGCTACCCTGGAAGTTTGAATTGTCAAAGCATTCAATATGCACTGGCAAGGCCGGAAGCCGGAGATCTTTTTGAACTTGTTCAAGCAAATGTGTTTTGTCGCTATTTTTTTCCTCGAGTCTTAAGCGCTCTCTTTGTCGGAGGTCATCAATATAATAATTGACATTTCTTTCGGACAGCTCAAGCAATTTTCGCTTATCTCCTCCTTTGGGAACGGTTATTAAAACATTGGGCTCGCTATACTCAATAACAAATGGAACAATAATTTCTTTTGCCTGGCTGCCAAAAGTCGTTCGGAATTGTGCGATGGTGAATGAAAGAATCTCTTCAATGCTCTCGTCAAGATGTGTCTCAACCTTCAAAGTTTTTGTTTGTACAATTGTGCCATTTTGTACCATCAGATAATTAGCATAAGCTGAACCGTTTTCTTTTACTAAGGAAAAAACGTCAACGTCGCCAAGCTTGGGAGTGACGATCACTGATTTCGACTGATAGTTTTCAATAAACTCAATTTTTTTTCTAACGATCTCGGCCTTTTCAAATTCCATTTGCCCGACATAAGATTTCATCTCGTTTTTGAAGTGTTGAATAACAGGCCCCAATTTTCCTCTCAAAAGATTTTTGAGTTGCTGAAGACCCTGGTCATAATCTTCTTTGGTTTGAAGCGCCTCACAAGGACCCTTGCAATTGCCGAGGTGGTATTCAAGGCAGACTTTAAACTTGCCCTTTGCAATATTTTTCTCGGTTAGGTTCAGGGAACACGTTCTCAGCTGTATGGTTTGCTTAATAAAGGTTAATAACTCCCGCACTTTGCCTACCGATGTGTAAGGGCCCAGGTACTCCGAGCCATCGTCAATTTTTTTCCTGGTTAGAAATACCCTGGGGAAAGGTTCGTTTTTCAGGACGATGTAAGGATAGCTTTTGTCGTCTTTAAGGTTTATATTGAAACGCGGCTGAAATTGTTTGATCAGAGAATTTTCCAGTAAGAACGCGTCCTGCTCGGAATTTACAATGGTAAACTCTATTCTTACGATACGTTGAATCAGTTCATAGGTTTTATAACTCGTAAAAGTTTTGATAAAATAGGACGTCACCCGTTTGCGAAGATTTTTTGCTTTGCCAACGTAGATGAGATTATTGTCCAGGTCAAAATATTTATAGATGCCCGGGCTTTTTGGAATCCCGGATGAAATATTTTTATATTCTTCTGGGGTCATTCACATTTAATAGTTTTCCGGGTGGTTCCAAACCACCTCCATTACCGAGGTTTTTTCTTTCTCATTGCTTTTTTGAACAATGGTCACGATTTGAAATTTTTCATCGGTGTACCAGGTCATTCTCTTTGTGACGGAGCTGTCTTTATTATTTTTTGTTTTTTCGATGTAAACACTTTTTATTTTGTCATCAGGCGGATTCGGTTCTATTCTTACTTCCTGTCTTCGCACCTCCAGATCTTCATCTTTGGGTGTTGCTATAAAAACAACCAGCCCCAAATCATTGTTCATCATCCTTTCTTCAGTATACTTACCCCCAAACTTTTTTGAAATATCGGGGGTTTCCAAAAAATCCTTTGCAAGATCATTGAATTCCTCTCTTTTAACATAGGTTGTATCGTATGTACTATCGGTCATTGGTTTAAGCTTTATGATCGAATAAACGGAAGTATCCACATGCGCAATTTGGCCTTTTATAAAGTCAAGGGCCGGAAAAACATCATTTTTTTTTTGCTTACAGCTCCAGTAACACAAAGCCAGGAACAAAAAAGATCTTAGTGCCGCATCTTTGATCATAGGTAAAAGTGAGTTTTGAATATTTTATAAAATTAAAGGAAAACCATCCTTAAAGAAAAACCCTGGCAACAAATGACAGGGTTCTTAAAAGAAAGGAGCAGTTAGTATCGGCTATTTGTTAACTGAAATGCCGACCTTCAAACCAAAGTCAAAAAGATTTTCTTTAACAGGGTATTTGTCAATGAAGCTGGAAAGTAACTGATAACGGACCTGCGGCCCAACCTGCCATTTCATTTTGCCTGTCGAGTAAGAAACGAATGTTTCCAGTGCCGTGTTTGCATTCCAGCGGCGAATCAGCCAGGGAACCAACGCATAGTTTTTATAGTCTGTGGAAAGGAGATAAGCCCTGTCGCCAAGTACATAAGTTGGCTGAATAGTTCCTGCAACGCCAAACTGTACCTTTTCATCTCCGATGAGATTTACTTCTATTCCAACAGGAATCGATATCTCAAAATAAAAATTCTGTAACCAATCGGATTTGTAGCCACCATAATTTCTGTGCGTGCTCATTGTGTAAAAAGAGTCAACTCCTGAATTTCCTCGTAAAGCTATTTTAGCTACTTCAAACGGATAATTAAATGCCTTAATATCATAACGATTAATATTAAATTGGACTCCTGCCTTTACTTTGAAATTCGTTGCAACAGCATATTTTGTTGTTAGTCCAAATTCAAGACCCATATCCGGCTTGTGGGTGACAACGCTGTTGATATCATACAACGGGGCGTAAGTAGACGGCGCCGTTGACTGCATGGCTGCCGAACGTAAGAATGAGTTATTTTCTGACAATTTTCTGTAACTGATGGTTGGCGTGAAATTAAATTGCAGAGAGAATTTCCTTTGTTTTTTTACTAAAGGACCAAAGCTATTCAAAACGCTTTCAATCGTCCAGTCAAAAGGAGTCAAAGGCAATGATTTGGTCGAGTTGGGATAGGCTAATAATTTTCGTTGAGAGCTCATGCCAACCATGTCCTGATCTGTTAGCTCATCCGTTATCGTATAAGGCAAGGGTTCAAGACGGTCTCCGAATTCAGTGTTTAAATTTTCCTTCTCAATAACCAAATTATTTTCGAGTTGATTGTAAAAAGGGGTCTGTAAAATGGATGCCTTGTTGATCGCAACGAGATTAGCCCCGGAGGGCAGCTTTTGCTTCAGGCCAGTTGACCTGGTTGAAGATAGTTGTGTACTCGAAATGGGAACTTGCTTAATCTCAGCAGGTTTCTTAATGGAAATGACTGTCTCCTTCACTGAATTTGTGAGAAGCACCGTGACCAATGTTCCGGTGATCAATAGCAGGGCTATGCCAAGACCAAACCATTTCCGGCGTGAATGAAGAGTTGAATAAATCCGTTTCCAAACGTGTGTGGAAGGATACAACCGGTATTGATCTGCATTTTCTTTTAAGAACCTTTCAAACTCATTATTTAAATTTCTCTCCATAATCAGTCAGCGATTTAGGGATAGGATCGGGTTATCTTTTCATGGCGGCCAACCACTCAACATCTTGCTTCGTCTTTTGTATAATCTTTTTTCTTATCAATATATCTTCTAGCATGGCTTTGGCTCGGGTGTATTGGCTACGGCTTGTGCTCTCCTCTATATCGAGCATTTCCCCTATCTCGCGGTGGCTGTATCCTTCGATCGCATACAAGTTCAAAACAGTTCGATAACCTATCGGAAGCATCCTGATGCATTCCACAATTTGCTTTGCCTGAACGATGGATGGAACAGTTTCTTCACGCACCTGGACTGCCGTTGCATGAATGATATCCACGCTTTCGTTAAACTTCTTATTCTTTTTGAGAACATTGATACAAGTGTGTACAATGATTCTCCTTATCCATCCTTCAAAGGCGCCCCTGCTTCCAAACGTATGCATTTGAGAAAAGACCTTGATAAAGCCTTCCTGCAACATGTCCTCTGCATCCTCACGATTATGAGCGAAACGATAACATACCGACAACATTTTAGGGCTATACCGGTTATATAACTCCCTCTGTGCGGCGGGTTCGTTTTGCAAACAGCCTTTTAAAATGGCTTCCTCGGTCATAATTTCCCTTTGGTTGCCTGTAATTTAGACAATTTTTGTTTTATAATGCTGCACTAAAATGTAAAAAATTAATTTTCCCTTTCGCGGAAATTTATCGTGCAAAGAAATCCCTGCCGCAAACCTCCCGGATGGTGCTCATTCTTTACTCCGGCAGGCACTTTCCATGAAGGCGAGAACTGACGTTGACTGCAGTGTCAGGGAACAGTAACTGTGATACTTTTTGTGGTGATCAAGCCATCTCTGTTTGTCACGGTAAATGTGTATTTCTCCGTGCCAGACTGGTTGCGTGTTGTCAGGTCATAATCTTTTGTGAACTCCCCGGCCTGTGCAGAGGCGATGGTAACGTTATCGATCGTTGTCTCCGCACCTCCATCGTATGACAGCGTTACAATAAAAGTTTTCAGATCATCATGTTGTTCGGTTCTTTTTGCATCCACCCCTATTTTGAATCCGGTGTTTAAAGCTACATGCGCATCTGCTGAAATATAACCAACTCCGGTTTTGAAATCGAGGGTCGGAGGGATCATTTCATCTTTTTTACATGAAAAAAAAAATAAAACGGCGCACAGAATTTTTATTGATAAATTTTTCATGATTTTGATTTTTTGAATGAGTTAAGGAATGGTACCGTTACATGTACCACGATGTTTCTACCTATGTTGTGAATACCATAGTCTTTAAATCTGGATAAATGATCGTAATAATTTTTGTTTAGCAAATTATTAGCGGTCAGGGTGAATGTGATGACATTATACTTAGTTTGCAAATCCGCACTCGCCCCAGCGTTTAGAAGCCAGTAGGCATCAGTTGAGGTTTCAAATTGAGCCGGATGCTCTTGTGGAAAATGGTGGTCCATGATTGCAAATGCTAAAATGTTTTTGACTTTGGCACCGTTTCCGCATTTCAATCTTAGTTCATGCGTCCATTTAGCGGGGGGAATGAAAGGAAGACGAGTGCCATCTGTTAATTTGCCGGTGACGATCGAAAAATTTGTTTCCCATTTCAATCTTTCAAAAAACGGAAAATGGAGGCCAAGCATCGCTTCGGTGCCATACAGATTTGCATCAAATTGTTTGTATCTGAATACATCAAACCCCAGATATTGAGTGCCGGTTGGCGCGAGGTAGATATAATTCAAAAAATCGTTTACATAACCGGATGCTGAGAACTCAAGATATTTTGAGAAATAGGTAAGCGAAAGTTCGCCGTTGAAATTCTGTTCAATTTTCAGGGCGGGGTCACCAATTTCATATCGCAGCGTTCCTTCATGCAAACCATCAGAGGATAGCTCGGCCAGGTTCCCCGAGCGAAACCCGCTACCAATATTGGTTTTTACATTCCAATTTTTGTTTGGATTCCATGCAAAACCTACCGAGCCATTAACGCTTGGAAGAGTTTTATTAAAAGGATGAATTGATTTATCGGGTGTATTAACGCCGGCAGTTAAAAATGTATGGATACTCCTCACGGAAAAGCCGGCTCCGTACTCAAAAATTATCTTTTTCTTTTTGCTTTTAATAAAACTGGAAAGCCCACTCTCTACCATGTTTGCATCAGGAATAATAATACGAGAGCCATAGTTGGTATTGTTTTCAAACTGCGAGTTATTAGCGAGTATCAACTCCGTATTTGCGTTTAGTTGCTTATTCCATAATATGCGCCAAAGAAGACTTGTAAGAAGCATATTAAGGCTTATCTTATTGCCACCTTCGTCTTCTAAACGCAAATTGGATTGCAGGCCAACGTTCACATCCAAATTTGAATTTGCCAATTGAATTTTATTTTGCGAAGACAGTATGTTCAGCCATACAGTATGATGTGGCCCTTGCATACTGCGGCTCAATCGTCCATCATTCAAAAAGCTATTGGAATTGTCGGCCGTAATAAATCCAAAATTGTCGAGCGAACTGGTAAAATGATTTTGGCTCGTCCAATTATTTTTCATAAATCCATATGATCCTTTCAAATAATAGCCTGCGAACCTGCTGTTTTGAATTCGGTGATTGTCGCCATCAGAATAATCCGCATTTGAATTGAAGCCAATTCTCAGCCCCCAATTCTTTTTTTCGGTTGCGGATTTGAAACCGGCATCCAGCGAAAGTCCATATGTGTTGGAAAATAAGCCAATGTTCACATCGCCCGATTTTTTGCCGGGTTCGTTTTGCGCTTCTTCAATAATATTCAGAATGCCACCAATTGCTTCCGATCCGTATAACAATGCTACAGGTCCCTTGATGACCTCTACACGATCTATGCCCACATCGTTCAATCCAAGGCCATGCTCATCCTGCCATTGCTGGTTGTCAAATTTTAATCCTGACAACACAGCTAGAACTCTGTTGCCATAGAGACCGCGAATTACTGGCTTCGAAATAGCAGGACCCGTATTGAGTTGACTGATGCCAGGCAGTTTTGATAAGGCGTCTGCAATATTCAATGCCCCCGCCTGCCGCATTTTTTGCACGGATATAGAATGGATATTGAGGCTGGTTTCGTTCGCTGAGGAAGAGCGGATCCAGGAGACAACAACTTCCTTTAGCACAGGAATGGTATCAGTTTCCTGCGCTGCACCCGGTTTAAAAGCTAACACAAACAAGCATGTCAGACATGCAAGACGATAATACATTGTCGAAAATTGAGCTTAAGTTTTTTTTGAAAGATTGGACGTCTAAGCTTTTGGGGGAGGAGTAATAATTTTTTTTGGCAGGAAAGAAAGTCTATCTGGAGTAAGAATAAGGTAATGCCTGGGGGCCTTTTGATAAAAGTTTGTCTCCAGTTTTGAATTGTAAAATACTGACTGTAAAACCTGGAAAAGTTCTGTCAGCAGTTTTTCTTGCTGGTTATTTTGCCAATTGTTATCAAATTTCTTCAGAGAAGTTTCTTCTTTGTCGAACAAACCCGTGAAAACGAATTTGTCCTCTTTTAGTGAAAAATATTTTACATCAAATAAGTTGCCGTCTATACTTATTTCTTTTCCTGGTTCTGTCCATGTAAACTGATTAATGGTTAAAGTAACTTTCTTCAAAAAATATTTTTCGAGTCTTTCTCTCGCCTGGTCTTTTAATTGCGACTGTTTTATTTTACTCAGAATGCAAAACGATAACGGCAATAACATTACCAAAAGAAATAAAAATGATATCGTTTTTCGGGTCACGTGCACGGCACTAAGGTTTTTGTTGAGGTCGCCGAGGTCTCTTTAAACTATCCGGCGGATACTTCGCCTTTATTTCACTTCTGACAGATTCCGCCCAATTAATAAATGTCTTCTTCTCCTGTTCACTCAATATGGCATCCTTATGAATCCAGGTATATGAATCCAATGGCATGTCACCCTCTTTCACTTCTTTTTCTGCGTCTTCCAATTTGTTATATTGATACCGGATCGGTCTATTGAGATATTCATCAAAGTTTAATTCTTCTTTACCGTCGTTAACATGATGTGTAAGCCACCAATCCACAGGTTGAATTTTAAAGTACCATAGATAGCGGGTGTTGTTACTGTGGCAGTCCATACACGCCTTATTCAAAATGGTTCTTACACTGTCGGGAACACTATATGCTTTCGAGATATTGTTAGGTTGTTCAGCTTTTGAAATATTTCTTGCAGGGTGAATAAATTGAATAATGATCAAAATCACCAACAATACAACCAGGATTTTTTTAAACATTGCTGACCTTTTGGCTAAAGTAAACCTTATCAATTAAAATTTCTCCTGTCATTTCCTTTGGAATCTGGATATCCATTACAGTAAGAATGGTGGGTGCAATGTCTGCCAATTTACCCGGATTGATTTTTCCCGTCCAGTCAGCATCAATTATAAAAAAAGGAACAGGATTCAAAGTGTGAGCCGTATTGGGTGTACCATCTTCATTTATCATATAATCTGAGTTGCCATGATCAGCGGTGAGAAAAGTAGTGTAACCATTTTCCAACCCGGCCGTTACAACTCTTTCAACACAACGATCCACTGTTTCAACCGCCTTGATGGCTGCCTCCCAAACGCCGGTGTGTCCCACCATATCCGCATTTGCGTAATTGAGACAAATAAAATCGGCCGTTTCATTCGCGATCTCTGGTAGGAGTGCATCAGTAACTTCGTAAGCACTCATCTCAGGTTTCAGGTCATAAGTGGCAACTTTTGGCGAAGGAATCAGAATTCTTTTTTCTCCTTCAAACGGAATTTCTCTCCCGCCGCTGAAAAAGAAAGTAACGTGAGGATATTTTTCGGTTTCGGCGATCCTGATCTGCCTGAGGTGGTGTTGCTCCAAAACCTCGCCCAGTGTATTTTTCAAATTGTCGTTGCTAAAAATGATGTGAATATTCTTAAAAGAACGGTCGTACTCCGTCATCGTAGTATAATCCACCGATAATTTTTTCATTCCAAAATCAGGAAGGTCGATTTGCGTCAGTACTTGTGTTATTTCACGGCATCGGTCCGTTCTGAAATTGAAGCAGATCACAGAGTCGCCGTCTTTTATTTTCGCAACAGGTTGATGTGAAGCGTCTACAACTACGACGGGTTTTATGAATTCATCTGTGATGTTTTTTTTGTAAGAATTGTCAATAGCCTGGATTGCATCTTCCGCCTTTTCGCCCTGACCATTTACTAAAGCATCATAGGCAAGCTTAACTCTCTCCCAACGTTTGTCTCTGTCCATCGCGTAGTATCTGCCGCTTACCGTGGCGATTTTGCCAACTGTTTTGTCCAGGTGAGATTGTAGATCCTTTATGAATCTCAATCCGCTTTTGGGATCTGTATCTCGTCCATCCATGAAGGCATGAATAAAAACATTGTCAAGGCTTTCACTTTTACAAACATCAACAATCGCCTTTAGGTGATTGATGTGTGAGTGAACACCTCCATCGCTAACCAGGCCAAGAAGATGCAACGCCTTTTGATTTTTTTTCGCCTGACGGATTGCCCTAAGGAGATTTTCATTTTTCGCAAATGAACCATCCCTGACCGCTACATTAATTCTTTGTAATTCCTGGTAAACAATCCTTCCAGCACCCAGATTCAGGTGTCCGACTTCGGAGTTACCCATCTGTCCCGCTGGCAGGCCCACGGCCTCACCGCAAGTAGTTAAAGTAGTGTTAGGATATTGAGTGTACAATGAGCTTACAAATGGTGTTTTTGCGTGCTGAATTGCGTCAGCAGAAGCAACTTTTCCTATTCCCCAGCCGTCCATTATGATCAGGATAACTTTTTTGTTGTTCATTTAAGCTTAAAATTTATTGATCAGTATAATTTCACCCTATTTTAAGAAATGTGCGTTGTAAAACTACTTTATTTGGCGAATTAGCGGTTATTCTATGAAAACCCTGTGCTTTTTACTATTTTAGTATCCCATTAAAAAATCCAATACACTATGGCACATTTTTCGTTCCAGAGCAGTGCGAAAACAAAATTCTATATGAAAAAAATAATTTCTACACTAACAGTTTTTCTAAGCCTGGCCACGATAGCAACCGGGGTGCTTTCATTCACTAATCAGGGTACAAACCTGGATGAAGTGATTGGGGCCCTTAAGGATGGTAAAGCGAGCGAACTGGGTAAGTATATGGATGATAATGTCGAGATCAGTTTACCGGATAAAAGTAATAATTACAGTAAGGCACAAGCTATCCTCGTTCTTAAAGATTTTTTTGACAACAATGAAGTGAAATCATTTGAAGTAAAACACAAGGGAGATCAGAATGGTGGTCAATATTGCGTAGGAACGTTGCAGACAAAATCCGGTAACTATCGTACCACAGTTTTCATGAAGACAAAAACAGGAAAAGACTACATCAAGGCGATTCGCTTTCAATCAGTCGAATAGGTTTTGGAATAAATGAATTATTGAGGCCTTCCTGAATGAGGAAGGCTTTTTATTTTTGCTGAAATGGAGAGTTATAGCGAGCAATTACACCAGTTGATCAATGCTGCATTAAAAGAAGACCTGGGAGATGGTGATCACTCTACATTATCATCCATTCCCGCCGACGCGAAAGGTAAGGCTGTTTTAAAAATAAAGCAAGACGGTGTGTTAGCGGGATTGGACGTAGCTCGTGAGATCTTCCTTTACAAAGAACCTTCATCAAAATTTACTGCGTTTAAGAACGACGGCGATGAGATCACGGCCGGTGAAATTGCTTTTGAAGTACAAGCGTCGGTACATACTATTTTAAAGTGCGAAAGGTTGCTACTAAACTGTATGCAACGGATGAGTGGAATCGCGAGCTTAACCAGATTATACACAAATAAACTGTGGGGCTATAAGACAAAAATTTTAGATACAAGAAAAACAACGCCTAATTTCAGATTGCTTGAGAAGGAAGCAGTGCGCATCGGAGGTGGTATGAATCACCGTTTTGGTTTGTTCGACATGATCATGCTGAAAGATAACCACATTGATTATTGCGGAGGGTTGGAAAAAACAATTCAGAGGGCTTATGATTATGTGCAGGGATATAAACCAAATTTGAAGATCGAAATTGAGGCCAGGTCAATTGAGGACGTAAAAAAAATTGTGGAAGTGGGAAAAGATAAAGTCTTTCGCATCATGCTGGATAATTTTTTGCCGGAGCAAATTGCCGAAGCGATGGCAATAATTAATCGAAGGTTTGAAACCGAAGCGAGTGGGGGGATCAATCTTAATAACATTGAACAGTACGCAAAAGCAGGTGTTGATTATATAAGCGTGGGCGGATTGATTCACCAGGCACAAAACTTAGATTTGAGCCTGAAAGCCATGATAAGTAAAAACTAAATACTCAGAGCGAAAAAAGTCATGAGCAAGAAGAACAGACCTGATAAGCGTGGTTTTGTTTATAGTACAGATCCTGCTTTCCAATTCGAGCAGGAACATGAGAACATTGAAACCTTATCACCGGCCCAGCAAAAGTTAAAGGTTAGGCTGGATACAAGACACCGGGGAGGTAAAGCAGTAACCTTAATAGAAGGATTCCTGGGCAAACAAGAAGACCTTGAGGAGTTGGGGAAAAAATTAAAAACTTTTTGCGGTACAGGTGGGTCGGCAAAAGACGGTGAAATTATAGTTCAGGGCGATCAAAGAGAAAAGGTGCTCCAGTGGCTTAAAAATCACGCTTATTCCCAGGCAAGAACGGTATAACGCACAACAAATCTTGTTGCGCATAACAGCACCTGTGATTTGGAGTGCTCAGTCTAACTTTCTCTTGTTTTCGCACGCGAATTAGATTATTAAGGATTGAGTTTTGCAAAAACAACTCCTGCGGCAAATGCTTGGAAAATTCCATAGATAAACCAGGTCAGCGTCATTTTAAAAGAAACATCTATGGCGCTAAAAGTGAGCCATAGTATGTCATGCCAAGACCGAGAAGTAACATTAAAAACCCCGCGGTCAGCCATGCGATAAAAACTTTTCCCGTTTTTAAGTTCCTTGTGGATTCTAAGATATTATTTTGAAATGAATTCATATAAATAGAATTTTTATCGAGGTTCGACTAGATAGTCTTAAAAAACAGTTGGAAATTTACTTTAATCTCATCCCTTGTACGGATCAAACTGGCCAGCTTCCTGGGAGCTTTTAATTTAAAATCAGAAAATGAAAAAATGTGGCTACCGTTCATCTGGATCCGATTGCCCTGCAAAGTTTTCACAGCATATTCAATTTCTGCTCTCTTTATTACATGAGCCAATTCAATATCAACAATTCCCTTCACAACCACGCCCGTTGAAACGTTTGAAAATTGATCAGTCGTAAGAAAAACAATCTTAAGATCAGGATTTTCATCTGCTTTTAACGCAGACCTGAAATCCTCAGTTATATACCTGTTATGGCAATCGAATCTTTTAACATCAATACTGGGACAGCTATTGGTGAAACTCAATTTTTTTGTCGCATCGTTCTTTATATAAACTGGGGTGTCGGGTTTCAGGTATTCCGTTACGTCGCACTGGAAACTGTTGATATTTGTTTGGCCCTGAATATTGAGAGAGCTATTCTTTTCGACCACCCATCTTGCAAGTGAATAATTCGGAACACTTTTTTTTATAAAAGCGACATTTAAAAAAAAACAAGATGCCGATTATGAAGAGGATTGCCCGCATAAACAAATTGAAGTTTTTCAACAAACGCGTGGTTGATGACCTGTATCAAAATGCGTAATGAGAGTTATCAAAGTTTGCACTGACTTTGACGCGAAGCAATTCTTGCAATATGAGCGTAGTCAAATTTGTAGCTGACTATTGTCAAGGGCGATGTTGACGCACGTTGAGTGCAAACGGAAAATAGGAGTCTAAGTATGTACCGCTAGTTCAGAAAGGCGGATCAACACAACACCGAAGAATATAATTGTGGAGAAGAGAAGTGCCGGGAAGAGGCCAAAATATTTAATAACGCGACTTAAAACCAGCTACTGGCCCTGCGCAAGACTGTAACCTCTCTTATCACCCCACATATTCAGCAGCTCAAGAGAGCAAATTTTAAAGTTGCCGCTCATGCTTACATAGAGGCCAATTACATCATGCTGATTCAACTCTTCATCATCTAAGCTTTCAAATCGAACATTATACTGGTTGACGAGATTTGTGTAGACGGAACCGGTCGGCCAGACTTGTGTTCCCCGGTTGCTGATATTCACCAACTTGAATTTTACCCCCGCATGTCGTTGACACTTTTGTGCAATTGCGTCAGGTTGTTCGCCACTTTCAATAAAAAGATCGACCCCAACGATTTTTTCGTTCACTATTTCCTTTGAAATCATCATCGGATTTTTTTCCAATTTGAATGGAGCAGGCGTGCCCGGCATGTTGGGAATTACTTTTTTTGCATTTGATTGAGGTTGTTTTCCAAAATTGCTGATAATAGCTTCCGCAAATTGAGTTGTGTTTACTGACGGTTTTGTTTTGTCGCCAAAATCTCCGGTGTGAACACCGGTTTCCAACGTGTACAATAAGGCATTTTCAATGATCGCTGCATTTTCTGTCAGCCCAACGTGCCGTAACATAGAAATGCCACTCAATAAAAGTGCGGTCGGGTTCGCAATATTTTTTCCGGCAATATCTGGAGCAGTGCCGTGCACAGCCTCAAAAATGGAAATGTGGTCACCAATGTTTGCTGAGGGCGCAAAACCCAGGCCTCCTACCAGTCCGGCGCAAAGGTCGCTTACAATATCTCCCTGCAAATTGGTAAGAACAACAACGTCGAAAAGGTCTGGTCTTGTTACCAGCTTCATGCACAAGTCGTCAACAATGACATCATCGGCCTTTAATTGCGGGTATTCCTTTGCCACTTCGTAAAAACATTCCAGGAATAAACCGTCAGTGATCTTCATAATATTTGCCTTGTGACCGCAAGTGATCCGTCGTGCATTCTTTTGTTTTGCCAATTCAAAAGCATAATGGATGAGTTGCAAGCTTCCTGGTCGTGTGATAAACCTTCGGCTTAGCGCCACATCATGGGTTAGCATGTGTTCGATGCCGCCATATGTATCTTCAATATTTTCTCGTACAACGGTTATGTTGATGGGAATTCCCGCTTTGCTGAATACTGTTTCTACGCCATGTAAAGTTTGAAACACTCTTTCATTGGCATACGTGTTCCAGGTTTTTCTCGCTGTGACATTGATGCTCTTGACTCCTTTGCCCTTCGGGGTTTCCATGGGACCTTTGAAAAGCAGGCCCAGCGTTTCGATCGTTTGCTTCGCTTCGGGTGTCATGCCATTGTTGTAACCTTTATCAAAAACCCACTTGCCCATTTCTACGAACTCGTATTCCAGCGGCACTCGGTTCGCCTCAAAAATTTTTAGAACTGCCTCCATAATTTCGGGGCCGATCCCGTCTCCTTTAGCTACAGCTATTTTCATAATTGAACATTTCGGAGTGTGAAAATATGACTCCGAACGAATATCCGGGAAAATACGTCCGGCTTTTCAATATGAAGTCAAATTGTGCCATTTTGAATTGTTTTTCTATTTTTACAAAAAGCTATTGCATGACAAGCCTGATCTCGGAGGGCGTTGAGGTAAGTGTTGAAACTTTTTACCAACCTGACTACAGCAATCCTTTGCAGTCGGAGTTTATGTTTGCATATCGGATCACCATTGAAAATCATAATTCTTTTCCGGTAAAACTCCACCGTCGTCATTGGAATATTTTTGACAGTAATGGAAGTTATCGTGAAGTGGAAGGTGAAGGGGTTGTGGGTGTTCAACCCATTTTGCAGCCTGCCGAAAAATACCAATATGTGAGTGGATGTAATCTGCGTACAGAGATGGGAAAAATGCATGGCACCTACCAAATGGAAGACCTGAGTAGTAAAAAAATTCTCGAGGTAAATATTCCTGAATTCGAAATGATCGTCCCGTTCAAGAATAATTAGTTGTAAATAACCTACACTCACAAACCGTCATTAGTACCATAAACATTTAAAAAATCATTTCGAAAATCTTGAGTTGTACAACAAAGCTTGTAAATTGAGTCATTAGTAATTCTGTTTTTGGATTAATGTCCTCCCGTGGCATTGTAAATAAACACTCAATAACGGTCCAAAAGCTTGTATGCCCAAAGTCACTTTCAACAATAAAAACAACATTTTTTATTCCGTTCTCAAATCGGAGGTAGAGAAATACTTTCTACAGAAGCATTTGGAAAAGACTGGTAACTGGAGATTATTTTTGAAAACAGGAATATTGATTCCTTTAGCGATTTTGATCTACATTCTTCTCATCGTTTTTGATTTACCGCTTGCATTAGTGGTTGTGCTGGGAGGCGTACTAGGCTCTGTATTAGCTTCCATTGGGTTTAATGTTATGCATGATGCATGCCATGGAAGCTACAGTAAGTATAAATGGGTCAATGAAGTATTTGGACTTAGCTTAAATATGCTTGGAGGAAATGCCTTCATGTGGAAACAAAAGCACAACATCATTCATCATACTTATACTAATATCGATGGAATGGATGATGATATTTCTTTTACATCGCTGCTTCGGTTATGTCCAACAAAACATTGGATGCCTATTCACCGCCTACAACATATATACCTTTTCATTATCTACTCACTCACTTCCTTTGCGTGGGCTTTTGGCACTGATTTTAAAAAATATTTTAGCCATACGGTATATACAACACCATTAACCAAGATGAACAGAATGGAGCATTTCATTTTTTGGATAAGCAAATCTCTCAATATCGTACTTTATATCCTACTGCCCGTTTTTCTGAAAGGATGGTTGTTCTGCTTTTTATTTTTTATTTCTGTTCATATCGTCTTAGGATTTACATTGGCCATTGTGTTCCAGTTGGCGCATGTGGTTGAAAATACGGAATTCGAATTAGTCACGACCGCTCCGAAATTAATAGAAAATGAATGGGCTATTCACCAGGTAAAAACTACGGCTAATTTTGCAGCACGTAATAAAATTGTGTCCTGGTTTGTTGGAGGATTAAATTACCAGATCGAGCATCATTTATTTCCACGGGTCAGTCATATACATTATCCCGCGTTAAGCGGCATTGTAAAAAGAACTTGTAAAAAATTTAATATGCCGTATAATGAGTATCCAACTATGCTATCGGCAATTTTTTCGCATTTAAGAATGATGAAATTTTTGGGAAAAAACCCGCTTTTGCAGAAATAAGTAAATAACTACTTCGGTTTGTACTTGGAATCAGTCAGAATTTTTCTTGCCGGTGTATTCATAATTTCCGCGGGGTTCAAAGAAGGATTTGCAGCAGCAAATTTTTTTACGATCTGCCATCCTACCCACTGCCCGATATTTCCTGGAGATGCCGCAGGCATTCCCTGGGTGGTTGGCGATTCACCAATGTAATTTTGGATTACATTAGGTTCAATGGTCTCGAGATTTTCGCTGGTCACAAAATAATTCCAGATCAATCCTTCATTTTCCTTGCACCAGTCCAGTTGCTTTTGAGAATAACCCGTTTTCAATGAATCTCGCGTCGTGGGCATAAGTTTATCTAACAGCCACCACTGTTTTCCTTTTTCGATCATTTGCTCAATCAAAGGCTTCCCGGCACTTTTGTCAGGGAAAAGGTCGTCTGCAATTGCCCTCATGCAATTGGAAGGAATATATTTTGGATCAAACCGCCGCGAAATATACAGAGGATACATTTGCTGCACCTCATTAGCCTGGTAGCCAGGAAAATCCTTTCCTGCATATTGTTGCAAACCGATAGCAATACGATTTCTTGTCATTGCCACACCCGGGGCGTCCAGTGGGCCGATGAATGTAATAAAGGCTGGAATTCTATAATCCGGGAAATAATATTTTACAAACTGAAGCCCATGTGTGATTTCGTCCTCCATGCCCGTTGTATTATTGAATTTGCCTTCCAGCTCCCTTGCAAATGAGGAATAGCTGCTGAGAAATTTCTTTGTCACTGACAGCGTTGTTGTATCGCCAGGATTGCCACTTACTCCAAGAATGTTTTGCATAAAATCAGGATAAAAATCAGGAAACCCGGTGGCGACCTTCGTCAAGCCGGGTGCAACATTGTTGGAGTCAACCTGAAAAAAACTTTTCTCAAACCGGTCAAGTTTCACATCAATTTTAATCCTTGAAACATCCGGTGTATTATTATTGTGGTTACATGCAATAGCAATTGATACAAACATGAGAAATGCCGAAATTTTTTTCATAGACATGTAAACGCAACGGGTTTTGAAATGTTGCGCGAAGATAACCGAAACGCTATGAGAGGCGCGATCTTTTACTTCATTTTAGCATTGTGAGCATTAGCGTAAATTTGCGTAATGAAGATCGCTTTAGCGCAGCAGAACTACCACATTGGTAATTTTGAAAAGAATATAGGGAAGATCATTGATGGAATCAATTGGGCAAAAAAGCAAGATGCCGATCTCGTGGTATTCTCTGAACTCTGTGTTTGTGGCTATCCTCCCAGGGATTTTCTCGAATTCAGGGACTTTGTCGACAAGTGTTATGAATCAATCAACACCATTAAAAAATATGCGGATACAATTGGCGTATTGATCGGAAGCCCGGCGCGCAATCCACAGACAGAAGGGAAAGATCTTTTTAACGCAGTTTTTCTCTTACACGAAAAACAGATCAAATCGGAAATACACAAAACACTTCTCCCCAACTACGATGTATTTGACGAGTATCGATATTTTGAGCCAGCATATGATTGGAAAGTAATGGAGTTTAAAGGAAAGAAGTTAGCAGTGACCATTTGTGAGGACATTTGGAACATGGGGGACAATCCCTTATATCGAATTACGCCGATGGAAAAGCTGATGCCGTTTCATCCGGACGTGATGATCAATCTTTCTGCATCGCCCTATAATTACGCCCAGGATATTGTGAGGAACAGCATCGTAAAAGCTCATGTGCTAAAGTATAAAATGCCGATGGTGTATTGCAACACAGTGGGATCACAAACAGAAATTGTTTTTGATGGCGGCAGTTTGGTATACGACATAAACGGTTGCAAGGTGAAAGAAATGAAATATTTTGAAGAGGATTACCAGGTATTTGAACTGGAAGAACTCACCCAAACCATCTCCAAAAAAGAGAGCTTTACAATCGCGGAGCTCTCGCGTAATGAAAATGTTTCCGTTAGTAAGAAAGCTTCGATAGGCGAGGTCAGTGAGGCGGTGGCCTCACCCCTTGGGGGAGACCTGGAGGGGGCATATTATTATTCTGCTTTTGAGGTCGGTCGGGACATGGACACGATTCAATACCTGGTTGGAGAGAAAAATATTGATGAGATCTATCATGCTATCATCCTTGGCATCAGTGATTATTTTGGTAAGATGGGATTCAGCAATGCTATCCTGGGTGCTTCCGGCGGCATCGACAGCGCGGTAACACAGGTACTGGCAGTTGAGGCATTGGGCAAAGAAAATGTGAGAGCATTGTTGATGCCTTCGCAATATTCGAGTTCCCATTCAGTAGAAGACGCCGAAGCCCTGAGTAAAACTCTTGGCAATCCATATGATATTGTTCCGATAAAAAATATTTACGAATCGTTTCTGTCAGACCTGAAACCCATTTTTAAAGATGAGCCCTTTAACGTAGCAGAAGAAAACATTCAAAGTCGTACAAGAGGAAATTTATTAATGGCTGTTGCAAACAAGTTTGGATACATTCTTCTTAACACATCAAATAAAAGTGAACTGGCCACAGGTTATGGCACTTTGTATGGAGATATGGCAGGTGGATTGAGTGTTTTGGGCGATGTGTATAAAATGCAGGTATACGCACTGGCCCGCTATATTAACAAAGACAGAGAAATTATTCCTCAGAATATTATCGACAAGGCGCCTTCTGCCGAGTTACGACCCAACCAAAAGGACATTGACAGCTTACCCGAGTATGAGAAGCTCGACCGAATACTGTATCAATATATTGAATTGAGACAAGGCCCAGGGGAAATTATTGATCTCGGTTATGAGAAAGAATTAGTGGATAGGATCTTAAGATTGGTCAATACAAATGAATACAAACGAAACCAGTTCTGCCCCATCATTCGTGTCAGTTGCAAAGCGTTCGGTGTTGGAAGAAGAGTACCGATCGTGGCAAAATATCTTTCGTGAAATTGAAAGCGCATTTGAATTGCGAATTGCAATGTTTTGGATCGTTCAGTGTTTAAAGGTGACTTCGACGTTTGTGGATGGATAAGGTGCTATGGTCATCATCTGTGAAATGACCAGATTTGTTTCCGTTAAAGAAACAAGAGTAAAATCACCGGATCCGCCTGTAAATAGTGGCGTCGACAAGCTAAGTGTTGCGTCATTATCTTTAAAGCTCCAGGTAAAGTTGCCCGCAGTGGAAGGTGAGCAAACATCTGTTCCTTCAGAAATATTTCCAGTTCCACCTGAAACGAATACCACGACATTATCTTTATAACAATTGGGAATTGCGCCGGAAACATCACCAATTCCGCTGGCGGTGGCATGATCAAATTTCCATGAGCCTTCGGTAATTAACTCTGCCTTCGTTTTTGAACTATTTGAATCGGATTTGCTGCAAGCAATAAAACCGGCCGAAGTGACAATGGCGAGGGCAGCGATTCGGCTGAGGTGTTTCATAAAGTTGATTTATTACTAAAATTACTGAAAGTTCTACAAGGGGAAAAGTATTAGACCTCGAATAGATAAGGGTATTAACTTCGTAAAAATTACGGGGACACTTATCGGCAAACAGTTTGCTATGGCAGAACGACGATTTATAGGATTTTAAGGGGAATCATAAAGAAAACAAGGAAGTTTGCGTTTAAGGTGAATAGAAATACATCCAGTCACCGACGCTTCGGTCTGGATGCCGACATTTATCGTCGGCATGCGACGCAACAAAAGGTTAATCAAGGCGTGAAAGCCGGGAAAAAAATAAATATCAGTTATGCTAAAAACCGCGGAAGACATACGACAATTGAATGAGCGCATCTCGCATGCGAGTCAATTTGTAGATAAAATAAGAGACGAAATAGGACATGTAATTATTGGTCAGAGCCACATGCTTGACCGCCTGCTGATCGGTTTGCTGAGTAACGGCCACGTTTTGCTGGAAGGCGTACCCGGTCTTGCAAAAACGCTAGCCATAAAATCACTCTCGCAAGCCATTCATGCCAAATTTAGCCGGATTCAATTTACTCCTGATCTTTTACCGGCCGATGTGATCGGAACAATGATCTACAATCAGCAGCGGAGCGAATTCGTTGTTCGCAGGGGTCCCATTTTTGGGAATTTTATTTTGGCAGATGAAATTAACCGGGCGCCTGCTAAAGTTCAAAGCGCATTACTTGAGGCGATGCAGGAGCGACAGGTGACTATTGGTGAAAATACTTTCAAGCTGGAAGAACCGTTTTTGGTTATGGCGACGCAAAATCCGCTCGAGCAGGAAGGCACTTATCCGCTGCCGGAAGCTCAAATGGATCGGTTTATTATGAAAGTCCTGGTAGATTATCCAAAGATGTATGAAGAGCAATTGATCATTCGCGAAAATGTACAGGGATTAACACTGCCGGCGGTAAAACAAGTGGTGTCGGTAATGGAAATCATAAACGCCCGTGAGTTGGTGAGACAGGTATACATGGATGAAAAGATTGAACAGTATATTTTAGATATAGTCTTTGCGACACGTCACCCGGAGAAATATAAATTGGAAAAATTAAAAGCGTTGATATCTTACGGAGCTTCTCCGCGGGGAAGCATTAACCTGGCACTTGCGGGTAAAACCCAGGCATTTTTAAACAGGCGAGGATTTGTAATCCCCGAAGATATTCGCAGTATATGTAAGGATGTTTTGCGTCATCGTATGGGTCTGACATACGAAGCAGAAGCCGAAGGTATTAATGTTGAAAATGTTATAGAGGACGTTTTGAAACAGATCAATGTGCCTTAATGTCAAAGGTTACCGGCAACTGGTAGCCGGAAACAGGCAACTATGCTAACCACATCAGAAATATTAAAGAAAGTCCGCGAGCTGGAGATCAAAAGCAAAAAGCTCACCAGTGATCTATTTACCGGAGAGTACCATAGTGCTTTTAAGGGGAAGGGAATGTCGTTTAAGGAAGTAAGAGAATATACTCATGGAGATGACATTCGCTTTATCGATTGGAATGTATCGGCAAGGTTGGGTCATCCGTACAGCAAAGTCTTCGAAGAAGAAAGGGAACTCAATGTAATGTTGCTGGTAGATATTAGCGCCAGCGCAACCTTTGGGACCGTGTATGGAAGAAAGAAAGATATCATTACCGAGATGGCCGCTGTTTTAAGTTTTTCTGCTATCAATAATGGCGATAAGATCGGCGTCATATTTTACAGTGATGAGGTGGAAGCATACATACCTCCCAAAAAGGGGCGACAACATGCCCTCTATATTGTACGAAAACTCTTAACTGAGGAGTCCAATCACAAGGGCACGCTGGTAAGCAATGCTTTGAAATTTTTCCGGAATTCAACCCGACAAAAAAGCATAGCCTTTATCCTGAGCGACTTCCTCGATGCTAACTACGAAGATGCATTAAAGGTGACGGCAAAAAAACATGATGTGATCGGGATCAAGGTGTATGATAAAATGGATCTGGAATTACCGAGGATCGGTTTGGTGCAGGTGCGTGATTCGGAGTCGAGAGTGACAAAATGGGTCGATACGAACAGTGCTTATGTAAGACAACGATACCAGCAGGAATTTTTTCGCGTTACTGAATACAGCACGAATGTATTTAAAAAGGCGGGCTGTGCCCTCTTGCATGTTCGCACAGGTGATGACTATGTAAAAGTACTGCAGAGATTTTTCGTCAGCAGGAACCGTTAAATAGCCCTTGCTTCGTATTGCAAGGGATCAATGAATTAAATGACTTAATGTTTTTTATTCGCTCCCATAAAAATCTTTTCCTTTTTTGTTTTTTATTATTTGCGATTGTTTCTCACTCCCAGGACAAAATAAGCATCAGGGCAAGTATCGACAACAATAATATTGTCATTGGTCAACAAATTCATTTGAATCTTAATGCCAATTTTCCTCCGCATGAGCCAATGCGTTTTTTTGCCATAGATACTATCGCGCATTTCGAAATATTGGAACGCAAAAAAATTGATACCATCGATAACAATGGAGGAATTAAATTGTCTCAAAGCCTTACTCTTACAAGTTTTGATTCGGGACATTGGGTAATTCCGCCCTTTGAGTTGGCGGGGGACAAACCCATGCTCACAGACAGCATTCCGGTCGACGTGGGATTTTCGCCCTTTGATCCTAAACAGGATTATCATGATATAAAGGATGTGATTGACGTCAAGGCTCAAGAGAAAAAGAAAGAGGATTGGTATTGGTACGTCGCTGCGAGCGCCCTATTGATTGCGGCTATCGTCTATTTTCTTGTAAGAAAAAAGAAAAGACCAACTGTTAGCAATGTTCCCGTCGTCGATCCTTATACCGAGGCAAAACAGGAATTGGAAAAACTCAGAAGAGAACAACTATCGTCAAAATTATTTTATACGAGGCTTGTCGATATTTTTAGAGTATATGTGTCTCGTAGAAGAGGCATAGCCTCCATGCAAAAGACAACTGATGACCTGGTTGTGCAGTTAAAGTCATTGAAATTAGGTGAACCGGCTTTTAATAAGCTCGCACAGGGACTAAGGATGAGTGATTTCGTGAAGTTCGCGAAGTATGAACCGCTTGAAACCGACAAACAAGATTCATTCAATACGATAAAAAATTCCATTGAAAGCATACAAAAGCTTCCGATAGAAATATAAGCAGAGACTCAGAAATAAACTACTCCCGCTCCGAGCGGGGCAAATCTTAAAATGCTCTACGATTGGTTCAAACATATTGATTTCGCTTACCCAAAAATGCTGAGCCTTTTCGCATTTGTGCCCGCACTGATCTGGTGGTATGTCAAAAAATATAACAGTCGCCAGGGCGCACTAAAAGTATCAACGGCACATTCTTTCACGACTACATCCTTCAAAAACATTTTCCGTCACGTGCCTTTTATATTGCGGCTTCTGGCACTGAGCTGCATAATTCTCGCACTGGCAAGACCGCAGAAGCATAATGATGAACAATTAAGAAAAGGGGAGGGGATTGATATTGTTCTAAGTATTGACGTGAGCGGCAGCATGCTGTCTCAGGACTTTACACCGAACCGGCTTGAAGTAGCAAAGGAGGTAGCAGAGGATTTTATAAGAGATCGCCCCATCGATCGCATCGGCCTGGTGATTTTTTCAGGAGAAAGCTATACGCTCTCTCCTATCACAACGGATAAGAACACTTTACTGACCCAGGTGAGTGGCTTGAGGAGTGGAATGCTGCAGGATGGGACATTAATTGGTGAAGGGCTTGCTACCTCCGTGGACCGGCTATCCAAAGGCGATGCAAAGAGCAAAGTCGTCATCTTACTAACCGATGGAAAAGAAGAGGCACCAGAAACCCGGCTGATCGATCCGTTGACTGCTCTTGAGATTGCCAAGGCTCAACACGTGAAGGTGTATACGATCGGTATGAGTGCGCAGGTAGCAAACACAGCGCCCGTGGAAGAAATTGTAAGAGGCAAAAAAAGAAAACTGACCAGCGATTTTCTAGATGAAGAATTGTTGCGACGAATTGCTACTGAAACAGGTGGTGAATATTTCCGGGCGAGAGATAAATTAAGTCTTGAAAATATTTATCAGCAGATCGATAAAATGGAAAAATCAAAGATTGAAGTCCAATCCCTTCGCCATTACCAGGAAAAATTCATTCCATTGTTACTTATTGCTTTGGGATTACTCTTCATTGAAGTCTTTCTTCGGTTTACCATTCTCCGAAAGTTTCCCTGATCATCTGCCGCAGATTTCAAGGATAGTCACAAATTGGTTTAGTTATTTTGTAAAAAATGGATTGGAGAATCTTTATTTTGAAAAGATGAAATGACAGAGATTAGGCAAATACCCGGTCCTTATAAATATTCTGCCATTTGTTTAATCTATGGCGCAACTAAATCGGCATGAAAGGACTTGTTTACAAATCAACGGGCAGTTGGTATACGATAAAAGATGAGGCGGGCAGGTTTTGGAACGCCCGAATCAAAGGCATTTTTAAAATTGACGAGATCACTTCTACGAATCCAGTTTCTGTTGGTGATAAGGTTGAGATGGAAGTTGAGGATGACGTTGAGAATTCGGCTACGGTAACTAAAATTCATGATCGCAAAAATTACATTAACCGGCAATCGCCAAAGACCAGGCACCAACATCATATCATAGCCGCCAATGTCGATCAATCACTGCTTTTGGCTACTCTGAAAGAGCCGAAAACATCGCAAGGGTTTATTGACCGGTTCCTGGTAGCTTCAGAAATGTATCATGTGCCATCGCTGATAGTGTTTAACAAGATCGACCTGTTCAGGGACAAAGAAGAGCGGCAATTTGCAAAATGGAAACAGATGTATGAAAGTATCGGGTATGTGGTGAAAAGTATAAGTGCAAAAGAAAACATAGGAATTGATGAGGTCAAGAAATTATTGAAGGACAAGATCACCCTGATAAGTGGACACAGCGGTGTTGGAAAATCTTCTTTATTGAATGTGATTCTGCCGCAGTTGCATTTAAAGATCCAGGAAGTCAGTGGGTGGAGCGGAAAGGGACTCCATACAACAACTTTTGCGGAGATGTTCGATCTTCCTTTTGGCGGCAAGATCATTGACACTCCAGGAATGAGGGAATTCGGGTTGGTGGACGTTTCAAGACAGGAACTATCGCACTATTTTCCGGAGATGAGAAAAAGACTGGTCAATTGCCAGTTTAATAATTGCATGCATATGAATGAACCAGGCTGTGCTGTAAAAGAAGCGGTCATCGGCGGAGAAATTGATGGGGACAGGTATGTGAGTTATGTCAATATTCTCGATTCGCTCGAAGAGAGGAACTATTAAATTGCTTTATTGTTTGATGGCTTCATTGTTCGGGCTGTTCAGAACGCTGATACGCAGACATTAAACAATTTAGCCATTAAACATTTGAACTCACCTAGGCAATATTTCTGTTCAGGTTGAAATCTATCAATTTTTTTTCAAGCACACTAGCCAGTTCGACAACGGCACGGTTGTCTTTTTTCATAGCATCGCGTGTGCGTGAAGGAAAAATAGAAACACCGGTGTAAATGCTGTAATGCAAAGTGAGCATGTGACCGTGAAAACTGAATTCCCAGTCAATAGCATCAAAATCATCTTCTTTGTTAGTGAATTTGATACGGAGATCGCCACTTAATATATCAGCCACCTGGTAGAAACACTTCAATCCACCGTCATCGTCAATGACGGCTTCGGTACAGCCTAAGGTGGTTCGTAGGGTGAGGCTCATGGTAAACGGTTTTTGATTTATTTATAGGACTTGGATATACGATAAAAAGCTGCATCAAAGATTTATTATCCTTTGAATTTTGCCTTTCTTGCTTGTCTCATCTCCTTTTTGCTCATGTCGCCCGACAGCAACTTTTCGGCACCCACATTTCTCCCGTTACTTGGACATCCATATTTAGGTCCGAAGACTTTGTTCCACAAACTGCACGATGATAAAATAAAACACACCGAAACTAACAGCAGTATGGAGCGAAAGTTTTTCATGACATTCACCTCTAAATATTAACGAAACTACTCATAATAAATTGCACCGGACATAGGAAAAATACCAGGTAGGAAGTAGGAGGAAAGAAGTAGGAAGTAGGAGGTAAGAAGTCTGATTTAGAACATAGGGAGCCGCCATCATACATCATACCTCTGACTTCCTACCTCCGACTTCAGAGCTCAAACTTCCGACCTCTTTTCCCTGAACCAATCGGCATATCGCACATAGTTATTAGCAATGCGTTCTATTTCTCCGCTGATCATTTCCTGCGAAATATCCTTGATCTTTCTTGCCGGCACGCCGGCATAAATGCCCTTTGCTTCACAAACAGTGCCTTCCAGCACGATGGCCCCCGCTGCAATGATCGTATTGCTGTGAACTACGGATTCGTCCATTACAATCGCTCCCATCCCGACCAATACGTTATCGTGCAATACACATCCGTGTACTATTGCATTGTGTCCAATCGAAACGTTATTACCAATGGTTGCGCCGGACCGCTTAAATGTGCAATGAATGCAGGCACCATCCTGTACATTTACTTTATTGCCAATTCGGATAAAATTTACATCGCCCCGCACTACTGCATTAAACCAAATACTGCAATCGTCACCCATGATGACGTCCCCAACAATGGTTGCGTTAGGAGCAATGAAACAATTTTTCCCAAACTGTGGATGGGCACCCTCAACTGGAAGTATTACAGGCATGGATAATAAGAATTAATAATTAATAATGAATAATCACGATTGGATTTTGTTACCCCGATAGTCTCGGGCATGCGGGTAACAGGTGAGCTAATTTAGCTTTTTTGACGTGCTTTCTATTTTAATATCCATGTAAGAAATTCTTTGCTCTTTTGCAATGCCTTTGCGTTCTCTGCCTCAGGGCGGGACAGGTTTGCCTTTAAAGGCGATATTTGAACAATGAATCAAAGGGAAATTTTCTTAAGGCATGTCGCTCAAACTTCCGCGGCGCCATTGGCCTTGGAAATTGCGAAGGCTGAGGGGGCTATCCTATGCGATGTTAATGGCAAAGAATATATTGATCTCATCGGCGGTATTAGTGTAGCTAATATCGGACACCGTCACCCAAAAGTAATTGACGCCATAAGAAAGCAACTCGATGCCTATTTGCACGTGATGGTGTACGGAGAATTTATTCAAAGCCCGCAAGTGCAATACGCCAAGATGCTTACCGAACATTTGCCCCGTTCCCTTAACTGTGTTTATTTCACCAACTCGGGTGCTGAGGCAACAGAAGGGGCCATGAAACTTGCAAAACGCTTTACCGGCAGGTCACAGATCATCGCCTTTAACAACTCGTACCATGGCTCTACGCAGGGTGCATTGAGTGCCATTGGGAGTGAGTATTGGAGAAATGCGTTTCGTCCCCTCTTACCGGGAGTTTTTCATTGCGATTATAATTCTTTCGAAGCTGCAGGCGCGGTCTCTGGGGAAACTGCTTGTGTCATTGTCGAAACCGTGCAGGGTGAAGCGGGAATTATTACCCCAACAAAGGAATGGATGCTGGCGCTTCGAAATAAATGCAGTGAAACGGGAGCACTGCTCATACTTGATGAGATACAAACCGCTTTTGGAAGAACTGGAAAGCTTTGGGCCTTTGAACATTTTCATGTCGTGCCCGATATTTTATTGTTGGGAAAAGCCTTAGGAGGTGGAATGCCTTTGGGTGCTTTTATTGCTGATCAGAAAATGATGGCGGCGCTTACTGATAACCCAGCCCTGGGTCATATCACCACATTTGGCGGTCATCCTGTTTGTTGCGCCGCTGGCATGGCCGCGATGAATGCGTTGCTTGCAGAAGGAATCATAGATAGCGTGAAAAAGAGAGGAGAATTATTCGGATTGTTACTCAGCCATAAAAAAATAAGGACCACCCGGGCTTTCGGACTGTGGTTGGCTGTAGAGTTTGACTCCGTTGAAACGAATAGAAAAATAATTGACAGCTGCCTTGCTAGCGGAGTTTTGACGGATTGGTTTTTATTCGCACCGAATTGCCTTCGCATTTCGCCGCCGCTAATTATTTCAGAGCAACAAATTCAACAGGCCTGCGAAATTTTATTGCGAAGTATTGATAGAAGCTAACGGCTTCATTTGTCGGCCATAAACTGACCAGCCGGCAATGATAAGACTAACGAAGACGGGTGTATAGAAAAGATACAGGTACGTTATATCCAAAAAATTGTAAAAGAAAGTAAGGCTTAGTTGCAAACCTGCCAATAGCATGTTTGATCGAAAGAGAAATTTCTTTCGAACAAACATAAAAAATACCATCGGGATCAGAAATGTTCCGGCTGTTAACACCCCATGAAGCAGTTTAATGTGAGAAGGGCCAAAAAATTTTGCCATGCCAAGCGATTGGTAGTAGAATTCGGGGTCCTCGCGCCAGACTCTAACGGCCTGTGACATATAATCTTGCTGAAGATGCAAGTGATACAACAAAGGATCAATTCCAAATGGCAAAATCAAAATAAGCAGGATCACCAAAAGTGCAGCTCCGGTTGTTTTCAATAAAAATACATGCTGCCTTGTTGCTAACAGGAACAAGACTGCAAACGGGATCCATCCGACAAATGCGTACCGGCTAAGCAGACATAATGCTACAGAAATTCCGAGCAGCCATGGATTGAATAAAATTATAGCGACGGTCAAGACAGCGTAATAAAAAAATACCACACCTTCCTCGGTAAGCCTGATCACATTGTTATCTTCATCTGTATGCAGCCAGGTTAGTAAGGTGATAAGAGCCGCAACCAGGAGAATATTTTTCCAGCTTTTTCTCCACGGTGGTAGTACACAGAGGATCACACTCAGCCAGATTCCACATACTGTTATCCAGCGAATATCAAAATGAAGAATGAGGGACAGGCTAAACGGCATCCACATTGCAGGCAAATAAATCGGTTGTACTCCATTCCAGATTTCAGGAATTGGCTGGTACACCTGTTTCCATTGACCATTCCAGAATCTTTTTCCCATGGTTTTCATGATGGGGAGCATGTCAGCGTTTTCAATCCGTAAAGGATTTTGATCCATAATGTGGCGCGCGAGCTGGTAGCTTACCGGCATCAACAGGACAATGATGAGAAGTTTAAAAAATAATTGGCTCCGGATTATTTCACTTCGATGAACCTGGATCGCCGGAACTTGAAGAAGACATATTGCAATGCCAATTCCACTAAGTAGAAACAAAAAACTATTGATCGCGTAAAAATTGGGTATGTATAAAAGATAGGTAGAGCAAAGGACCTGCAAAGCCGCGAGGAGCAGAATAAGAGTCGTTGGATCCTTCTGGCGAGACATTCCTGTTATATGTAGTTAAAATAAAGTGATGATCCACGCCGCCAGCAGGCCGCCGATTACCGGCCCTGCCACCGGGATCCATGAATAACTCCAATCGCTGTTTCGTTTGTTGGGTATTGGTAAAAGAAAATGAGCGACGCGTGGCCCAAGGTCTCTTGCAGGATTAATTGCGTAGCCAGTAGGTCCACCAAGAGATAAGCCAATTGCCAAAACCAAAAGGCCGACAGGCAGTGCCTCCAGCGTACCGATCTTTATTTCGGGTTTTGACATGAGTGATGCACCCATTACTAAAATAAATGTGCCGATGATTTCGGTGATAAGGTTATAGCCAACGTTCCGAATGGCCGGCGCAGTGCAAAATACGGCCAGCTTGGAATTGCCATCGACCGTTTCATCAAAATGTTTTTTATAGGCAACCCAGACAATTACAGCACCGGTAAAGGCGCCGGCAAATTGCGCGGCGATATATGGAATAACATTATTCCAATCAAAATCCGCAAACCAGGCCACGGCTAACGTTACAGCCGGATTCAAATGTCCACTCCCACCGAGGTGCGTGGATGCATATACTCCTACAAATACTGCCATGGCCCAGCCAAATGTAATAACGATCCAGCCGCTGTTATTTCCTTTTGTCTTGTCGAGTACAACATTCGCAACTACGCCATCGCCAAGAATAAGGAGCAAGGCAGTTCCAACAAATTCGCCGAGGAATGGAGACATAAGGAGTGACAATTAAAACGTAAAAATTAAAAAATAAAAATTAAAAAGTAAGAACTAATTGGGTAAATAGTTTCTTGCCACTGATCTGAAAGAAGCAATTTGGTTTTGCATCCAGTTTTCATCCTTTTGCATTTCTCTCACCATAATTTCTGCAACCATGGGTGCCGATTCGATGGCAGCTTGGGCATCTAACAGTAACGCCCTCGTCCTTCTCGACAAAAAATCCTCGACCCTCATGCACATTTCGTTTCTGACCCCCCAGATGATCTCTGCTTTAAGAAAAGGAAGCGAGGGATGAATTTTTTCTCCTAACGTTTTATCATCGTTGATGATGGTCTGAATTCCCTGCTCATCTGCTCCATAATAATAGAGAGGTGAATTAAAATCCGTTGCTTCCTTGTAGCCATGAATGGGCAGATCTTTTGTTTTAGAGCCTGTAGCCAACGAGTCTATGTCTTCAAAGCCTATTTTGTGTATGGCGATTTCCAACACGTCCTCAGCCATTTTACGATAGGTTGTCCATTTGCCACCGGTGATCGTGATTAGCTCCGAACCGGATATTGTAATGTGATGGTCCCTTGATAGCGCAGCTGTGGATTTAGACTGGCCTCTCACTAAGGGCCTCAAGCCAGCAAAAACACTTCTTATGTCAGAACGGCCGGGATCCTTGGCAAGGTATTTTTGAATATGATGAAGAATAAATTCTATCTCTTCTTTCAACGGTATTGGTTCTGCTGATGCGTGGTCAACGGGAGTATCGGTTGTGCCCACAATTATTTTATTATGCCAGGGCACAGCAAATAGCACTCGCTTATCATTGGTTCTCGGGATCAGGATTGCAGTATCCGAAGGAAGAAATTCCCTGTCAAGAACAATATGTATTCCCTGGCTCATTGTAACCAGGCTCTCTGCCTTAGCATCGTCCATTTTTAAAATGGAATCAGTGAACACGCCAGTCGCATTGATGACAGCCTTTGCCTTTATTTCATACGATGCACGGTCTATCGAAGCATCATCCAGCATTTCTTTTGCAATGACACCATAAATTTTGCCATTTGCTTTTAGCAGTCCCTCCACGTTCATGTAGTTGATAACAGTTGCTCCATGGTCAGCAGCACTCATGGCTAAGTGAATTGCTAGCCTGGCATCATCGAACTGGCCGTCGTGATATAAAACACCACCCCGCAGACCTTCAGGATCCAGGGTTGGTGCCAGTGCGAGTGTTTGTTCTTTTGATAAGAATTCTGAAGGGCCAAAGCCAAGACTACCTGCCATCCAATCATACACCTTGAGGCCGATTCCATAGTAGGGACCTTCCCACCATTTATAATTTGGCACAATGAACGCCTGGTTTTTCACAAGATGAGGTGCGTTCTTTAATAAAATCCCTCTTTCTCTTAAGGCCTCCATCACCAATTTGATATTGCCCTGCTGCAAATAACGAACACCGCCATGCACTAGCTTGGTACTGCGCGACGAGGTGCCTTTTGCAAAATCAAATTTTTCGACCAACAAAGTTTTTAACCCTCTTGAAGCCGCATCCACTGCGATTCCCAAGCCTGTTGCGCCGCCGCCAATAATGCAAATATCCCATTCGCGCACTGCTCGTAATCGTTCTATCATTTCGGCTCGCTTCAAAGGCATTGATGTTAGGAGGAAGATAAGGCAATATCATGAATTTATTTTTCATAAGGACAATCAGAGAAAAGGGAATTTTTTTGTTCGATCTTTTGAAACAAAATGACTGGATGAAAAGTTGCGATCACTTTTAAAAAGAGTGAAACATAGTTATATTCGCAAATCCTGTTTGCAAACCTGAATTGACATTAGTAAATTTCAAACCAAAAAAATGAAAGCCATTAAACCAATTATCATCCTGCTTCTTACCAGTTTTGGGACGCTGCACATTTTGTCACAAACGAATGCAGTTTTAAACTACTTACCGGGAGATGCGAAAATGGTCATTAAAATAAATTCTGGTAGTCTACGACAAAAAATGAAATGGGATGAGCTAAGAAAATATAAAGTCTTTACTGATATAATGAAGGACTTTCCTGAAACGGGAAAAGGGTTCCTTGACAATCCAGGCAGCACCGGTCTTGATCTGAGCCAGGGATTTTTTTTAGAAATACCACAGGACAAGAATAATGAAAAGCTGGATCCCGTGTTTTATGCGATTCCCAGAGACACAGCTATGATCACAACAATGGTGAGAAAAATATTTCCCGGCAAACAACCGATCAAAACTCCCAATGGCAAATTGATAGTTGATAGACATACTGTTCTCGCCTGGAATAATGAGATCGTTATGTTAACGGGAGATGATGCAAAAAAAGGATCGGCGACTAAGAATGCAAAAGTCAATCCCTCGGCAGAATCAACACGAATGAAACACTTGTCTGACAGGGGCAAGAGCTTACTCAGCAAACGCCAGTCATCCTTTAAGAATCCGGAATACTTTACGCAACTAATA
>VBAQ01000323.1 GCA_005883765.1 Bacteroidota bacterium | reverse complement strand
ACATTCCATGGCTCTTCATCTTTTTCAAATTTTACTACTTCACCTTTGCGTGAAGGAATTTCGACAGCCACCACTTCATTTTTGAATTTCCCGTTGGTCCATGCATTCTGACTGCGGGTATAACTTTCAATGGCAAACGCATCCTGTTCCTCGCGACTGATCTTTTGTTCCACCGCAGTAAGATCGGCAGCACAACCCATGGCATAACCATGGTAGCAATCGGTCAATCCATCTTTGGCGAGACCGTCGATCAATTTCGTATCACCATATTTATTTCCCCAGCGAAGATTTTCAACATAAAAAGGAACCGAGCTCATATTTTCCATACCACCGGCAACAACAATATCGCTATCCCCAAGCATGATACTCTGAGCGGCTTGCGAAATAGCTTTCATTCCGCTCGCACAAACTTTGTTGACTGTTGTGCAAATAACCGTATCGGGCAAACCAGCATATTTTGCCGCTTGTCGCGCAGGTGCCTGCCCAAGGTTGGCTTGCAGCACACAACCCATCAGCACCTCATCAACCTGGTCCGGTTGTATACCTGCTCTTTCAATGGCCGATTTGATGGCGATTGCTCCTAACCTGGTAGCTGGAACATCTTTTAACGAGCCGCCATAACTGCCAATTGGAGTGCGAACAGCGGACATGATATATACTTCTTTCATTGGCTTTTAAATTGACCCGCAAAGTTAAGAAAGATTTGGGGCTAGAAGGAAGCAGGAACAGATCTTCGCGGCCGTTGATGTAGTAGAAGGGGGTTGCCACGCGAAGAACAACCCGATTGTTCATGCGGTCAATTTCGAAATATCTAAGATGAATACCAAACAGCCTAAGAATGAAGTACAGGTGTATAGGAAATAATTGATGCTTTCGTTTAATGAAAATAGAAGCAATAAGAACTACCAATTTAGGTGCTCTACATTCAAGGCTACTAATTGTCCGCAGTTGAAACCATTTACGTTATCAAATGCATAATGAATACCAGCATATAATCTGGAAATAGCTGCTTCCTGTGCGGCCTCGTTAAAATTTTTGAATGAACGAGGTGCAAAGCCATACGAAATCTTGCTGCTGTCGGTAAAAGAAATATGATCGCCAATTTCAGAACTAAGAATAGCGGCTGCAGCACCTGAAAAGCTCGAATGGCCGGATGTGTAGCTCGGGAAAGGTGGTGTACCGATCAGTGGAACCCATGAAGAATTTATATACGCTTGGATGAAGCTAACAGGTCTCAGCAAATTCATTACGTATTTCGCCCGCCAGCAAACAATGGCTGCGTCATTCTCTGCTATACCAACTTTTGCCAACAGAATCGCAGCTTGATATAGATTGAGGTTATAGTTTCGGATCATTTGTAGTGTGATTGCCATATTGTGTCCCGGTGGTGTAAAGGTTCCGCCACCATCAGCCCAATATAAGGCGATCTTTTTTTCTTCAGCAGAAAGTTGTAAACTGGTATTATATACTTCATAAGCGGCAGCGTAAAAAGCTGAACCCGGAGATGTAGAAAATGAGGGTGGAGCAGGAGGATCTGTTGGACCGGAATTGTTAGCGAATACCATGGGCCGATTGTTTCCCCAATAAGGCAACATCGCATGCTGGAATAGCGGCAGTGTAGGAACCCATTTATCCGCACCGATAGGAGGAATATAATCAGCAGGAAAATTATTAAGGTATGCACGGTTGCCTCCATCACTGAGAGACCAGTTAAAAACAGCATCGGCAACGGCACGGCCGTAATTGCGTGAACGTTCAATGATTTGCTGACTAAACTGTCCTGAATGTAAAGTATTGTTTGCTGCTTCCAGGGAATCAATTCTGTTCAGGTTTTTTGAAGAAGCGTTTTGGAAAAGATCTCTAATGATTCTCGCTAAGGCAGCATTAGCGGTTGGGATCGCTGAGTATGAATTTCCATACTGACGCTGTGGTATCAACGTCAAACCATTTAACTGTCCTGCCAGCGAATGATTGAAAGGCATTTCGCCAACCAATGATTCATAAAGTGCCACGCCTGCATATCCGAAGCTGCGGGCTGCGATTGGAGGCGTATGACCAGGAGTTTCTGTAATAAGTTTCATCATCAGGTTATACCACGATTGAACCACATACGAATCAGGTTTCACTTCACTATTTTGTACTGCCCGATGAGCAACTGTCGGGTTTTGGGTCGAAACGATCTCTCCTTGTTTGCGGCATCCGGTGCCAATGAGAATGGATAAGCCGATCAAGAGTATTAGTTCTTTGACTTTTTGTCGCATAACAGTTCGGTTTCAAAAACAGTAAATGAAGTTAAAGAAATACACCGCAGCTATTCGAATAAATGCTAAGCAGTTAGTGAGCTTCTTTTATCGCTCAAATACCATCTCTACTTTTCTTTATCCACTAAATAGAGTTTTTACGCAGCAAGCTCTCAACACAAGTACTATAGTTTCATCAATCGGCAAACAAAGCCCACCATATTTGATGAAAATATCATCGTACTGGAAATGCAATTCAATTAGCCGAATGGGTACCGCTTCTCAGCATTATCTAATTGCATTCCAGTGACCCCTCTTTTCCGCTCTTGTTTTTGCCAGCTCACGTCGACGTTGTCTTGTATTGACTAGCGGCGGACGTGGAAAACAGTGCGGTTCTTGTCTGCACTACCCGTCGGTACTTCGCCGGTCCAATAAGTCACGTAGCCCTTCGTTGCAATAACCCCTTCTTCGATTCCGTCTGGTGCGCCCGGTCCATGACAGCCCACACCGAGGGTACCGTGGCTCCCGTCTGAATATTCGATTACCAAAACCGCAGTTCCGTTGGCCCTTTCGTTTACGTTCCCGATATTGTCAATAAAGCTTGCGGTTGCAAAATTGGCGAATACCCAACTGGCAAGACTTTTTACTTCATAAGTACCGCTTCCGGTTGATGTGGCACCTGAAAAGGTTTCCCATGTACCTCCACCAGTAACA
>VBAQ01000320.1 GCA_005883765.1 Bacteroidota bacterium | reverse complement strand
AGTGGATGGAATAACTCATCAATGGGAAGAAACAATTAGAAAAGATGAATTTAGGCAAAAGGCGCTGGAAGCAGCTGGCTTTACGGTGCTTCGCTTTAATGATGAAGAAGTATTGAACAACATTCAGGTAGTGTATAATTACCTGGAGGATTGGATTGAAAGAAGATTAATCCGCAGGTTTGATCGACCGGGTTGGTCCACCCCCCGAGTGAAATCTCATTAAGATCAAGGTGCCGCCCCGCCAGCGGGGGACAATGTGCACTCCGCTTTTCGTTGCCCTTGCAGAAGACTGATGTTGATGCTGCGAAGAACTATGGAAGAAAGATGCTGATGGAAACAACTACAGCGGCATAGTTTTTATTTGAGTTCGTCCGAAAAATTGGTTAGGGACTTCCCGTCATAACGCAACAGCAAACCACCCCTTGAGCCAAACCAAAGGTTGTTTTTATTGTCTTGTGCAATCGTCATAACAGTATATGGCGTACTTCCGCTCTCTGTTAAAACATCATTCGCAGTAAAATTATTAAACGACTTTCCGTCATAAAAACAAGCATCTCCTCTTTTTGTGCCGCCCGCCGTGAAATCGGTGCCGAACCATATGTTCCCGTTTTTATCTTCTAAAATGCATTCAACGCCATTACTACACAGACCATCATTCTCTGAGAAATTAGTAATAGACTTTCCATCGTAACGGTCTACACCATTGTCCCTCGTACCGATCCAAATGTTTCCGGCTTTATCTTCTAACATACATTTGATCATATCATCACTAAGACCATCGAAATGAGTAAAGGATTTTCCCTCGTAACGATAGACCCCTCCATGGCTCCAGGAGCCGACCCAAATGTTTCCGTTCTTATCTTCTAAAATACATACCAGCGTTTGATAGGGTAAATAATTGGTAAAGGATTTTCCATCGTAGCGATAGACGCCGTGATTTAGTGTAACGAACCAAAAGTTTCCTTTTTTATCATGCAAAATACCGGCAACCTTCTTTGGACTTTGAGAATAAGAATTTCCAGGTGGAGCAATTGTGAAATTTGTGAAAGTTTTTCCATTATAGTAACAGACGCCATCATTTGAACCGAACCAAAGTTTTCCTTTTTTATCTTCATAAATGCAAGAAACATCATTGCTGTTTAGACCGTCTTTTTTTGTAAAATGAATAAAGGATTTTCCATCGTATCGGTACACCCCTCTACCTGAGGCAGCAAACCATATGTTTCCGATTTTATCTTTTAACGCACTAGAAATTATATCTCCCTCTGGGTTATAGGGACGATCAATCCCTACTTTCTTTGTTCCGTTGCAGGAGACGATAAAAGGCAATAGCAACAGTATAGAGTAGATTTTCTTCATAGCAATCATTTGCGTTTTTGAATCTTTAAGTCGGGAAAAAAGCATTCTGTCCCCTATATCCACCAAAGTCCGATAGTTCCTGAGGAATTGGCCCCATGTTTCAAATCATTTACGATCAGGGCCGGCTGCTTACTATCGTTTTATGAAAAATTTTGCCCCGAATCTTTTACAATGATCTTCAATTTTATCCATCCATTCAATCCCATATCCGCGTATGACTCCAAATGAATAACGTCAGTATTAGCCTTTTCATGTCTGTGTTGAAAGTTAAACTATTTTCCCTCCCGGTAATAAGGCAGGGGTTGTTGCTGCGAGGAGCTAGGGAGAAAATAATAAAACCATGGAGGCAGTAGAGCACTAAGGTTCGCGGAGGTCTCTTGTGCTCCTCCGGGAACTCTGTGTCTCCGCGGTTTTAAAACTAAATTGAGACGTTACGTTTTCAGTTGTTGCTGCGAAGAACTGTGGGAGAACAACACTCATACTGGAACCTGCCTACCGGCAGACTACCGGCAGGCAGGCACCAACAACGCGTAAATAATGCCAAAACCAAGGTTGGGCAAAAGCCTTTTAGTTTGATAATAACTCAGATTTCGCAAGTGACCCATTTAAGTATTCAATAAGTTGCGTGCAAGCTATTTGGGCAAACTCTTCAAAAACCTCATCTACTGTCCAACCTATGTGAGGAGTCAAGATAACATTGTCAAGTTTTCGCAATGGCGAATCTATCGCTAACGGTTCTTCAGCAAACACGTCAAGTCCGGCGCCAGCCAATGCTCCTTTTGCCAGCGCATCCACTAAAGCATTTTCGTCAACAATAGCTCCGCGAGATGTATTAATTAATATTGCACCTGCTTTCATTTTTTCTAATCTTTCTTTATTCAGCAAACCCGTAGATTCTTTTGAAAGCTGTAGATGAATAGTCACAACATCACTTGTTTCCAAAAGTTCGTCTAATGGCAATCTTTTAAAACCATTGTTTGTGTCATAAGTGTTTGCAACCCTTTCCCAAGCCACAACTTCCATATTAAAAGCAGTACTTGCAACTTGTGCGATACGAGAGCCAAGCCTCCCCAAACCAAGAATCCCCAATCTACGTTTTGACAATGTACGTCCTGTAAACAGTTGCCAGTGCCCATTATGCATGGCATTATTTCCTTGATGCACTTTGTGCATAAGGCTAAGTATAAAGGCAAAAGTTAATTCGGGTACTGAAATTAAGGGAGCTTTGACTCGTCTGCCGAGAGCAATAACAATATTTTGTTTTCTTGCAGCAGATGTGTCGATGTGGTAAGCGTGTCCGCCAGTTTGAAGCACCAACTTTAAATCAGGCATTCTTTTAAATACTTGTTCGTTTAAAGTTGTTCGTTCTCTTAAAGCCATTAAAAACTGGGCTTGTTCTATTTGCGCATCGTTGGCACTTTCGATAGGTTCTTTTAGAAATTTGATTTCTACTAATTCTTTTACCTGATTCCAACAAGCAGATGCCTGGATACGTCCTTCCCAATCATCAAGAATAATTAATAAAGGTTTCATTTATTGTCGAATAAATGCAATTGCCTACTACGTATCGCCAACTCACGGCTTTGCGCAGCTTTGTATAGAAAGTTAATTCATTTTCCCT
>VBAQ01000319.1 GCA_005883765.1 Bacteroidota bacterium | reverse complement strand
TACCGCCGCCCCTCCTCTTGCCATGAATAAATCAGGAACACTCATTACATCTGTATTGTATTTTTTTGCGCTAGCAGAAGCTGTACCACCTCTTGCGGTGGACGTGCCGTTTACTTCGCGGGGATTGATGAGATAAAAACCATCACCATATACGCCGACGACATGACTGAAATTATAGAAGCCGTTCAATTCAACTGTGAGGCCAGTACCCCCATCACCGGGTTGTATGGATTGATCGACAGGACCCAGAACACTGGAGTCTGGTTTTTTATAAAAATAGGCCTGGTAATTATAATTTCCCGTCGGCAATTTTATTCCTGCACCGATTTGCAAATTTCCTTTGTGGGATGTCTTCGGATCGAACATCCATCTGTATGCAGAAAACCTGGCATCACCAATCCCAAAGGAGTGAGTACTGTGCCTTGTTTTCCCATCATGTTCATAGAGAGACGAACGGGAAAAATCCATGATCGGCAGTATCATGGCCAGAGACCACCTGGAATTCAGAGTCCTGGTGGCCGTAACGTCGAGCTCATAAGAATGATTGATCACTTCACTGCCTTCTTCAACACGTTGTTTTTGTTCTATCGTACCTACAAAATGTTTGTATGATCTGAAATAACGGTTGTTAAGATTCAACTCCCAACCCTTTGCATCAGATGGACGACTGCAAATGCCTGCAGTGCCTTTGATAGCTACACAGCCCTGGGCATAGGCTCTCTGAAAAACACAAAAAGTAAGAGCAATTATTGTCATGAAGATTATTCGCTTCATAGCAGTTATTTTTAATTAGGTTTAAATAGTTTTTTTAAGTTTCAATTTTTGTACGATCATCTCTCCCAGCATTCTACCGCATTTATTTCCTTCGTCATTATCGCGACGGTAATGAATGCCGCCATACAATCTTGACATCGCTGCCTCCTGGGCGGCCTCACGGAAAGATTTGATCTCCCGACTTTGTATTCCAAATTCAAGTGAGGACGTGTCTGTGAAGCTAAGGTGATCTCCAAACCAGCTAGTCATGACCTCGGCTGCGGCAGCGGAGATGGTTGCGTGGCCACTGGTATAAGAAGGAAAAGGCGGCGTCTGAATATATGGATGCCACTCTTCATTGACATATTTATTGATCGTCGTCTCAGGCCTTATTTCGTTGCTGCGGTATTTTTCGTCCCAGCAGGAGATGAAAGCATCAAATAATGCAATGCTTGTTTCGGTATATGCCGCTACTGTGGTTGAAAAATCCGCGTTAGCTTTTTGAGCAGCGATTCCCACAATGTTCATCCAATGTCCGCCAGGAGAAAATTTCTTTGTGGCGAACATTACATGCCCGCTTACATTCAGCTTAAATGGATTATCGTCCCAAAAATCAGCAATGTGTTTTTGTTCATCGGTCAGGCTATCTCCCATGTTCTTCACTTCCATCATTGCTTTCCAGTAGTCACCATTCTTGTTTTTGACATCGAATTTCGCGGGGCGGAGAGGCATGAATTCGGAGCAAGAGTCCATCGCCAAACACCTGATCTCTTTCCAGTGCGGCTCTATAGCCTGCGCATACATCGGCGGGGTAGGCACCCAACGACCTTCTTCTGTTGTGACGGTATATTTTTCAGCACTCCTGGTCTGGGCATAGTTGTCCTTCTTACTCCACGCCATCACGGCTCCAACAATAGCGTCCGAAAATGCAATCGTATTCTTCAATACCGCGGAAGGCATGCCTGTGCTATCCGCCATTTCTTTCAACTCGTCATAATACCCCATCATACTTCCCTCAGGAAACGTCACAGCATTGCCCACTTTTGTAAATGCGAATAATGCAGCGAGGTGGAAATCTATTTGTTTTCCGTTGCTGGTATCCGGTTTTGGCATTGTGGGCAGGTCTCTCAATTGCCCGGCCAAACTGTTGTAATGATTGTCGCCTGCAACCATGCATTCATAAGCTGCAACGTTTGCGTAGGCGTAGTTACGACTTCCAATCATCGGTGGGAAATTGTTTTCAAGAACAACATCATTCAGCCTTTTGACTGTTTTGCTATAAAGAACAGGGTCGCTGAAGAATTTTTTATAATCATTAGAGTGCTGCTTGCACGAAATCATTAAGAAGCCAAGGCAGGCTAACCACAAATATTTTTTCATTTTTTTAAACTGATAGTTAATTAAACAAGAAATAATCCGTCACATAAATGGAAAAATGTCACACTAACTTAGGGGAGTCAGAAAAAGATCGGGTGGTTGCTCAGATACAGGTAAACTGATGCTTTTAAAAAAAGAAGCGCCTGTTTGTAAGGATTGCTTATGAAGATTTTCCAGAATGCTGAAATTGTAATTCACAAAACAATTATCGAAATCACTAAAAATAGTTTTGAAAATAGTGGGAAGCGGTGAATTGTTTTTGCCGTTATGCTCCTGGTCAAGACCATTGTTGGCCGTAAATAAAATGTTGTCGGCGTCTTTGATCGTTTGCTTGGCAGTGTTGGGAATACATTTAAGGATCAGGTTGCCGTCCTCAATTTTGCGCTTTACGTAAGTATAAATCTTTCCGCTGATCTCTATTTCACCATAATGCCTTTCGAACTCTGACCAATTACTTTGGTAAGGCATATTGAGAGGGACCTTGATCTCTATGAGTTGCGATTCATCATAATCATTTACATCAAGCTTAGCCTCCAGCTGATGATCCGCTTTTTTTTGAAGGTAATTGGTTACAAAGCGGTAACCATACCAGTTAAATAGCAACAAGCAAATGAGTAATATGGCAGCAATCTTTCTCAAGCTATAATTAAGTTGCACAAGGTAAGGAATTCCGGGAAAAACGCGCCTTGCAAAG
The DNA here is from genome assembly GCA_005883765.1 of Bacteroidota bacterium. Taxonomy (GTDB): domain Bacteria; phylum Bacteroidota; class Bacteroidia; order Chitinophagales; family Chitinophagaceae; genus VBAU01. Next base: position 953 of record VBAQ01000319.1, on the reverse strand, counting down.
AAAAATTAATTGCTCGCGTTCCGTCGAAAGAAGACAAGCACAGCGGCCCAAAACCCGTTCTCCCAGCAGACCGCCATCCGCCGTTTTTATCAACGGAAGAGCCGTAATAAGTTAATAAGGTCAGGTCATTCTAGTTGGGCAGCCCTACTAAGGTAATAAGGTTGTCGGGTCTCAATAGTGATGCTCTTTACTAATGGACTCTCCTGTGTCAGCATAGGAAGAGGAAGGAACTGGCGAATGCAGAATGGTATCGTAATACTCATCATCCCCGCAGTCGGGAACGAAATGCATTTAGCAACGTCGGAATGCTTACCTTATACCCTAGTAGTGAAGACCGCCCTTAATTTTTCTAACCTTATTACCTTAGTGGTGAGAATCGCCCTTAATTTTTCCAACCTTATTACCTTATTTCTTCAGACCTGCAAGTTTCGTTCAAGCAACATTTCTGCTAACAAGACTTCCACATTTATTTAACCGAAAACGTTTTTTTGTCAGGTCCAATTCCTTTGATGGTAAGACTCTTCCATTGAGGCGGCAGAACAGATTTCACCTGCATGATCCCTTTCGGAGTAATGTCAAGGCCACCAAAGCCCATCATCACCGATTGAAGAATTCCTCCTGCGCCGGTCGAAAAATAAGGATTAGTCCCGCCCTTTGTTTCGGCCAGGACTCTAAAAGGTGGATTTAAATTGGGAACATAGGCATCCTTGAACCAGTGCCAGGCCTTTTCCCTGTCTCCCAGTCTTGCGTATAGTAAAGTGAAAATAGCTTGAGTCATTGCAGGGGTACCTTCATCGGGTATTCTTGTTTCATAATACTCCAGATCTTTTTTTATCTGTCCCACATCCGTTATTTGTTTTAAGGGGTAAGCCAGCAGGTTCACATCTGCCTGTTTTATTTTTTCTCCATGATAAGTTGCATGTTCGCTGGTAACGCCATTTTCCAATTTTAGA
>VBAQ01000321.1 GCA_005883765.1 Bacteroidota bacterium | reverse complement strand
TATTCACTATTCATAATTCACAATTCACAATTTTATTCTGTTCGTAAGCTTTTCACCGGGTTGTCATTCGCCGCCTTAATCGTTTGCGCTCCTATTAATAATATTGTCATCAAAGTCATCAATCCTAATGAAAAAATAAATGGCGTTGGGGTTATAGTTATTCGATAAACATAATCATTGAGCCATCCATTCATAATTACGTAAGCAATTGGGGAAGCTATAATGCCCGCAACGATTATCACCCATAAAAATTCTTTTAGAAAAAGCACTACCATACCAGGAACAGAAGCCCCTAAAACCTTGCGAATACCGAGTTCTTTTGTTCTTTTTTGCAAGCTTAAAGAAATTAATCCCAGTGTGCCCAGCAGCACAATCACCAATGATAAAAAAGTGGCTGCATAAGACGCTTTCTTTAGTTGTATCTCATTTTTGTATAAGTTTTTCAGCGTCTCATCCATGAAACGATATTCAAAGGAGCTGCCAGGTAACAAGATGGACCATCGCTTTTGTATTGCTGCTATGGCGTTGCTTATATTACCTGGTTTTATTTTAAATGATAGATAGCGGTAAGTATTGGTCAACCTCACTGAAAAGAAAATGCCGGGCTGTATCTTTTGCTGCATTGAAGAAAAATGAAAATCACTTGTTACACCCTGAACAGTATATATCGAGGGACTATTGGGAATTCTTACTTGCTGGCCGATGGCTTCTTCGGCATTTGTCCAACCAAGAGCCTTTACTGCTGTTTCGTTTAAGATCACTTTTGAAGAGTCCACCTGGTCACGACTGAAAAATGAACCCGCTTTCATCGGTATTTGGTAAGTGGTAAGATAGTTGCCATCGGTTACCAATGACTGCATGGCAATTGCCCCCGTTGAATCAGTCCCCAATCTATAAACAGGAGGCTGCCCACCATTATTGCCGTCAGGAATTTCATAGGATAGGGTGGCCTGGCTGATCTGCGGCAGGATTGCAAATTCATTTCGTATGGTTTCCATTTCTCTCTCACCTGCGGGTGACCAGTCTCTCGGCACCTGCGATGAAACAATATATTCCTTGTTGTATCCCAGGCTTTGACTAAAAAAATGTGAGATTTGTTGGGTAACGATAAAAGCTGCAATTATTACAATGCACGCGATGCAAAACTGAAAACCGATCAGCGATTTTCGCAACAATATATTTTCTTTTACTGTTTTTAATTTACCTTTTAATGAATCAACAGATTTTAATGACGACAAAATGAATGCGGGATAAAATCCAGCCATTATGCCGATACACAGCACAGCCGCTACCGGGATAAAAATAAAATATAAGGGAAAAAATAAGAGACTCGGGATCTCCTTACCTATCAACTGTGCGAAGAGATCTTTGGCAAAAGGATATGCAACAACAGCAATCACTGTGGCCAGGGAAACAAGAATGACGGATTCAACCAGAAACTGGAAAACAATTTGTGTCTTTGCGCTTCCTAATACTTTTCTTACGCCAATCTCTCTCGTTCTTACAGCGGAGCTGCTGATAGAAATATTTACAAAATTCACAATCGCCATCAACAAAATAAATAGGCCAACAAACGATAAAGCGTAAAGCATTCTTTTTACCAGCGCATTATCCTTTTGAAGATAATACTCAGTCAAAGGAACAGCCTTTATATTCAAATTTTGACGGATACCATCGGGAGCGTTTTGCAGTATTAATTTTTTGATGGGGCCTTCAAGGTCTTTTGAACTAACGCCATTCCGAACCTCAATGTAGGATGGAATGATAATATTTGTCCAGGCTTCGAAATCACTTCGTCCAAAATAACTGAAAGTATTTGTTGGGATAAAAATGCCATTATTGTTGGCATCATTTATATGCGTTACCGAATTTTCGGGAATCTTCTTTAGAACGCCTGTAATTTGAAAATCTCTTTTTGTGCCGGAGAAACTTTGTATCGTAATGGTTTCACCTATCACGTTGGTTTTTCCAAAATATTTAATGGCTTTGTCTCGTGTTAATACGACAGAATATGGATTATTCAAAGCAGTTTTTGAATCTCCTTGCATTAATTCAAAACCAAACATAGAAAGTAAGGTGCTGTCGCCTAACTGGATGCCTTCTCTGAAATATTTCTCACCTTTAGAAACTACGGAAGTAATACCATCCCATCGATAATAGTTAGCAACCAGATTCGGATAATCTTCTTTCAAGCGCCTGGATAATGGTCCCAATGTGATGATCTCTACGCCAAGATTTGGGTCCTTCCATTCACTTTTAAGAAAATATTGATTCTTAGCATTGCGCAAATTTTTATTCACTTGTAATTCGGTCCACACGTAAGCGCTGATCAATAAAGCGAACAAAATACCTATCGCCAGGCCCATAATATTTACGGTTGAATAAAAAGGCCTCTTAACGATATGTCGCCACGCTATTTTGAAATAATTTTTAAACATGATCATATTTTGTCTTCAAACATTCACCATTGACCACCCACCATTCACCTTCTTCATTCCTTTCTCAAATCCCGACGCTATCGGTCGGGACAGGCTTTTTACCCCGACGCTTTCGGTCGGGATTAAGCCTTTACTCACTCTGTTCGTAAAGATTTCACAGGGTTACCAATTGCCGCCTTAATTGCCGTATAGCCGACCGTTAGCCATGCAATAAATAATGAACATAAAATGGTCGCGGCAAAAAACCATAAGCCAATCATGATGCGATAGGTGTATTGTTGTAACCATTGATGCATGAAAAACCATGCAACCGGCGAAGCAATAAGAAATGCAATAATGATGAGAACAGTAAATTCACGCGACAACATAAATATAATCTTCCTGACAGGCGCCCCCAATACTTTGCGAATGCCGATTTCTTTTTTGCGCTGCACTGCCATAAAGGAAATCAATCCATATAACCCAAGACAAGA
>VBAQ01000063.1 GCA_005883765.1 Bacteroidota bacterium | reverse complement strand
CTTTATTTTGTACCCGGCAGATCTTGCTTCATTCGATACAAAAAGCAGCTCCTGGATAGCAGAATCCGGCAAGTACACAGTGAACATCGGAGCTTCGTCAAAGAATATAAAACAAACGGCAACATTTGGACTTGGCAAGGAGGTGATCGTAGAAAAAGATCATAAAGTACTTTCTCCTTCGCCGCAGATAAATGAATTGAAGTCATCAAATACAAATGCCACGGGCTTTATTTATGAGTTGAATAATTTTGCCATGTAAATTTTAGAAACATTTGCTTTAAGAAACTTGCGTTATGAAAATAAAATTCCCCTTTTTCTTACTGATGTTCATAAGTTCATTGACCAATGCGCAGTTGAATACTGCTACGCCTCGCGTAAAAATTGAAAACGGTACGCTTGAAGGAGCGGATGAATCAGGAATAAAAACATTCAAAGGCGTTTCGTTTTCAGCTCCACCCGTTGGTAATTTACGCTGGAGAGAACCACAGGCTGTCAAGAATTGGAGCGGCATACGCAAAGCAGACAAGTTTGGTCCACGGGCGATGCAATTGAATGTCTTCGGCGATATGAATTTTCGCTCCGACGGCATGAACGAGGATTGTTTGTACCTGAATGTTTGGACACCTGCAAGCACAGGGAATGAAAAACTTCCTGTGCTGGTCTATTTCTACGGTGGCGGGTTTATGGCCGGCGATGGTTCTGAACCAAGATATGACGGCGAAAGCATGGCGCGAAAAGGTATCGTCGCCATCACTGTAAATTACCGATTGGGAGTCTTTGGTTTTCTTTCGTATCCCGAGCTGACAAAAGAATCGCCGCACCATGCGTCAGGTAATTATGGACTGCTTGACCAGAGCGCGGCTTTGCAATGGGTGCAAAAAAATATTGCTGCATTTGGCGGCGATCCAAAAAGGATAACCATTGCCGGAGAATCGGCCGGATCATTTTCAGTGAGTGCCCAGATGGCCTCGCCCCTATCAAAAAACATCATTGCCGCCGCCATAGGTGAAAGTGGTTCCTTACTTGGCCTTAATCCCGTGGTGAACTTGAAAGATGCAGAGAAGGCAGGCACCGATTTCGCGACGACTGTGAAGGCGAATTCACTTACTGAACTTCGGGCAATGCCAGCCGACCAAGTGTTGAAGGCTACTGCGACTGCAGGCTTTGGAAGATTTCCCATTTGCGTGGACGGTTATTTCTTTCCAAAATCTCCTCTCGAAATTTATGAAAAAGGTGAGCAGGCACACGTGCCTTTACTTGTTGGATGGAATTCGCAGGAGATGGTATATCAAATGATATTAGGCCAGGACAAACCCACGCTTGAGAATTATAAAAAAGCCATTGAAAAATTATATGGAGAAAAATCTGCCGAGGCTTTGACCATTTATAGTGCTTCGAATAACGAGGAAGCGGAACAGGTTGCAACAGATCTTGCCAGCGATCGGTTCATCGGTTTCAGTACGTGGAAGTGGAGCAATCTTCAAAGTAAAACGGGTGGCAAGCCTGTCTATCGCTATCTCTATGCCCGCCCCCGGCCGCAAATGCGGGCCGAGATGGGTAATGCAACGGCGGGACTTGCAGGTGGTGTGATCAAGGATTCTTCTGCTAACAAAGCTCCGAAAATGCCGCCGGCACGAGGTGCTGTACATTCTGCCGAAATAGAATATGCACTTGGCAACCTGCCCACCAATCGTGTTTACGACTGGCAGCCGGAAGATTACAAGGTTTCAGAAATTATGCAAACGTTTTTTGCAAACTTTATAAAAACAGGAAATCCCAATGGGCTGGGGGTACCTCAATGGTCGGCTGTTGACAACGGCAAAGCTGTGCAGGTGATGCATATTGATGTCAACACAAGATCTATGGAGGATAGGAATGGCAAACGCTATCTGTTCATGGATATGTCCGCAAAAAAATAAGTTTTCTTTTGCGTGCTACGAATCTTAATGACCAAGAATGTTTTTAAATTTCTTAAATGCTACATCATGATCACTAGAAGAGACTTTCTGAAAACAGGTGGTTACGCTGCCCTCGGCAGTCTTGTATTATCGGGCGAATTGAGTGCTGCATTGTTCAAAAAAATGTACCCGGTGGGTTTGCAACTTTTTACCTTCTTTAATCAAATAGATGATGATGTACCAGGCACACTAAAAAAAATCGCTGGCATCGGTTATAAAGAAATTGAATCTGCATTCAGCAAAAAGGGCGGGTATTATGGAATGAAGCCAAAAGAATTCTCAAAATTGGTAAGCGACCTTGGCATGTCGTGGAAGTCGCATCATGTTATTGGGGCGCCTTTCAAGATGCCTGCAAATGCAAAGCCGATGACGGATGCAAATGGAAATCCCATCAAGTTCCCTACCATGCGCAATTTGAAGGACAATATGCAAGAGTTGGTTGATGAAATTGCAGAAGCGGGAATTCCTTACATGGTTTGCGCCAACATCCCAACAAAAACTTCCGAGGAAGTGAAAAATTCTATCGGGATTCTGAATAGAACCGGCGAGGCTTGCAAAAAAGCAAACATCATTTTAGCATATCACAATCACACGGGAGAGTTTGAGAAACCTGAAGGGGAAACGCAAACTGCTTACGATATGTTCTTATCCCAGTTGTCTCCCGATATAAAAATGGAACTTGATCTGTGCTGGGCAACAAAGGCGGGAATTGACCCTGTTGAATTGTTCAAAAGAAATCCAGGTCGTTTTCATTTGTGGCACGTGAAAGATCTGAGTAAAGACAAAACCGGTCCAGTTGCTGTTGGTGAAGGTATTATTGATTTTAAGCGCATCTTTCAAAATGCCGATGTCGCCGGAATGAAACATTTTTTTGTAGAGCATGATATGCCCGCCGATCCGTATGCCAGCATTACCACGAGCTACAACAATTTACAAAAGATAATGAGCTGATGAATCATTTTCACGAGTAAGTGTGTTGCAAAATGCCGATGGGTCAACGCCACGTTAGGTTTTTCAGCAATTGATAAAGAAATCACTATAAAAATATTGATGCATGAAAAAAATTGCTTTGAAAATCGCACTGTCAATCGTAACCGTAATCATCGCTATACTTGCGTTTGTTTCATGGAGCGATAAAAAAAATTCGTATCGCGATCTGAATAAGAATGGAAAAATGGATGTGTATGAAGATCCCAAACAACCTGTTGAAGCACGGATCAATGATTTGCTAAAACAGATGACGATCGAAGAAAAAGCAGGTATGATGTTCATCAATGGGGCACGAGTGAATGATGACGGCTCCATTGAAGACAAGCCGGCCCAGGGCATGTTCGCTTTTGCGCCCAATGGGTTAGAGCTGATGCGGGAAAAGAAAATGAATCATTTTAACCTGTGGGCCGTTCCCTCGCCGGAAGCGTTGGCAAAATGGTATAACCGTATGCAGAAATATGCGGAAGATTCAACGAGGCTGGGAATACCGATCACCATTGCATCCGACCCACGCAATCATTTCAGCAGCAACATTTTTGCCATGAGTGCCAAAAGCTTTTCCCAGTGGTGTGAGCCGCTTGGCCTGGCAGCGATCGGCGATGAAAAATTGACAAGAGAATTTGCGGATGATTCAAGGCAGGAATACGTTGCTACAGGCATCCGCGAGTCGTTGCATCCGCAAATTGATCTCGCCACCGAACCTCGCTGGCCACGCATCAGTGGTACGTTTGGTGAAGACGCAAATCTTTCCGCAAAAATGGCGAGGGCATACATACTCGGCTTCCAGGGAGAAAAATTGGGTCCGACCAGCGTGGCTACAATGACCAAACATTTTCCTGGTGGTGGCCCGCAAAAAGAAGGGCTCGATCCGCATTTTCCTTTTCAGAAGGGCCAGGTATACCCTGGAAAAAATTTTAATTATCATCTTATCCCATTCGAAGCTGCATTTGCTGCACACACAGCGGCCATCATGCCCTACTATGGCGTGCCTATGGATGAGGGACATGAACACGTTGGCTTTTCCTACAATAAAGGAATCATCACCGATCTGCTGCGAAAGAAATATCATTTTGACGGTGTAGTGTGCACTGATTGGGGGTTAGTTACAGATGCCAATATGGGTGGAATCGTATGGCCGGCTCGTGCCTGGGGCGTTGAAAATCTATCCCCGGAAGAGCGAATGAAAAAAATTATTGATGCGGGTGTTGACCAATTTGGCGGTGAAAATATTCCAGATGTTGTCGTGAAATTGGTAAAAGAAGAAAAGATCTCTGAATCGAGGATCGATCAATCTGTGAGAAGATTGCTTCGCCAGAAATTTGAATTGGGTTTGTTTGACAATCCTTTTATCGATGAAGCAAAGGCGGGACAAATTGTAGGCAATCCTCAATTTGTTAAAGCGGGACAAGAATCACAACGCAGGGCGATCACCTTGTTGAAGAACGATAACAAAAGGCTCCCACTGAAACAAGGCCAGTTGAAAATTTATGTGAGAAATGTTGATCCAAAGGTGGCATCGCAATATGGAACTGTTGTAGATAAACCAGAGGATGCCGACATCGCGATCCTTCGCCTGAATACGCCTTTCTATCCAGTTGAATCACCTATCATGATGGCCCGCATGTTTCATCATGGCGATCTCGATTTTAAAGGAACACAAAAGGATAGTATTCTTCAATTGCTGAACACTGTTCCTACTATAGTTGATATTTATCTCGACCGTCCAGCGGTAATTCCGGAAATAAGTGCAAAGGCTAAAGGACTGCTCGCGGATTTTGGTGCAAGTGACGCAGCAGTGCTCGATGTGATCTTCGGAAAATACAAACCCGGCGGACATTTGCCAATTGAATTGCCTTCGTCCATGGAATCAGTGAGAAATCAAAAAGAAGATGTTCCTTATGATTCAAAAGATCCGCTGTACAAATTTGGATTCGGATTAAGTTACTAAAATAAAAACCGGGTGATCAATCGTCACCCGGCACCATCATATCATCTGTTAAATTGCTATCTACTTCAATCCGTATTTCGTCATATACCTATTGTACAATTGCGTTTGTTTATTTTCCAAACTCACCTTGCGGCCCTGTATAAATGCTGCGTCTACAATGCTTGAACGCATGTCCAAAATATCTCCTTCCGTTATTACGATATTAGCATCCTTGCCCTCCTCGATAGAACCCGTGCGATCATCGATACCTAAAATTTTTGCCGGGTTCAATGTAATTGCCTGCAGCGCTTCCTCCTTAGATAAACCATAAGGTACCGTTTGACCGGCATTAAAAGCCAGGTTGCGATACCGGGCTTCGTCATGATCGTCATTCAGCGCAAATAGTACTCCGGCTTGCTTAAGCATGTATGGTGTTTTGAATGGCTGATCTATATCTTCGTCTTCCGTTTCAGGTAAACGAAATTCCCGCGACAATATCACAGAAATATTGTTTTGCTTCAGCAAGTTTGCGATCTGCCAGCTCTCACTGCCACCAATAATCACCACATCAATTCCAAATTCCTTTACAAAATCAACAGCAACGAGTAATTGCTTTACTACATCTGCATGAACAAAGAGTTTTTCCTTCTTCTCAAATATGGGTTTTAGTGCTTCAAATTTCAAGTTGGTTTCCCTGTGGGTAGCCTCCTGTGAATAGGCTTTTGCCTCACGGAAGAACTTTTTTACTTCTTCAATTTTATCAAGTCCTTCTTTTACCGGATCAATTTGTGGCTGTTGCTGTCCAAAAAACCCACCTCCAAAACGATTGCGACGATTGATAAGGCTGGGCATGTAAAATTCCATGCTGGTGTTTCTTTTGTAAAGAGCATCTTCCCAATTCCATGCATCGAGTTGTACGGTAGAGCTTGAACCGGCGATCAAACTTCCGGTGGGAGCAACATTGGCCAAAAGAATTCCATTAGCTTTTAATGTGTTGATGATCTTTGAATCCGTATTGTAGGCCACGGCAGATTGCACATTGGGATTCCATTCGCCCAGCTCCTGGTAATCGTTAGAGCCACGAACTGCATTTGCAATTTCTTTTAATCCAAGATCGGTTTCCGGAAGAATAAGCCCAGGATAAACCTGCTTACCCTTTGCATCAAAAACTTCTCCTCCCGAGATAGAAATGTTAGTGCCAACTTGTGCGATTTTTCCGTCGGTTATTTTTATCGTGCCATTGTTGATCACTGTTCCAGTGCCAACATGAATAGTTGCATTGGTGATATAAAATGTCCCCTTTTGTTGAGGTGCAGGGTATATGTCGTCTTGCGCATTTATAAAAGCAGCAAAAAGAAAAGTTATTAATATAATGAAGAATCTCTTGTTCATGTTTACTGATTTATTGATTTTGACTGTTGATTTCATTCACATCGTCTGTCTCGAATAAGCCATCGTTATGTTCGTAGTCTTCACAATGAAGCACTAACTGTAAACTTGGCCGCGATGGTGTCACTCCGGTAGGATTATTGCTTCCCTCGGCGATCATTTTTTGAATTATCCGATTGCGGTCCGCAGAAATTTGCTTACGTAATTCCTTATCGCGATCGCGGTCAAAATAAACGATTCCATCAACGATCGTCTTATTTGCCCTGGCGTAAATACTCAATGGATTATCGCTCCATAAAACAAGATCAGCGTCCTTGCCCACTTTAATGCTTCCCACTTTGTCGTCTACGTGCAAGGCTTTAGCCGGATTCAAGGTGACCATTTTAAAAGCCTCCTCCTCTGTCAACCCTCCATATTTTACACTCTTTGCCGCTTCCTGGTTCAGTCGGCGAGCCTGCTCGGCATCATCGGAATTAATGCAGACATTCAAACCCTCCTTCACCATGATAGCCGGGTTATATGCAATGGCATCCTGTACTTCCAGTTTGTATGCCCACCAATCAGAAAATGTTGAAGCATTTGCGCCATGAGCCTTCATTTTATCAGCTACTTTATATCCTTCAAGAATATGGGTAAATGTATTGACCTTAAATCCGAATTTTTCCGCTACCCTCATCAGCTCAGTGATCTCACTTTGCACATAGGAATGACAAGTAATAAAGCGTTTTCCATTCATAATCTCGACGAGAGCGTCCAACTTAAGATCACGACGAACAGACATCTGTGCATCACCGCCTTTCTTTTTATTGCTTTGCTCTGCTTCTTTCATTTGTTTTTGATAGTCGGCCGCTCGTGCAAATGCATCCATCTGCACCTCCTCCACTCCCATGCGAGTATCGGGATAACGGGTGTTACCTTGAGTGGAAGCGGTGCGTTTCACATTCTCACCTAACGCAAACTTGATGAATGGATCGGCGCCTTTGAATTTGAGATCTTCATCATTCACGCCCCAGCGCAATTTGATCAATTGTGTTTGTCCACCGATGGTATTGGCGGAGCCGTGAAGAATGTGCGATGACGTGACGCCCCCACTTAATTGCCGATAAATATTTATGTCCTCCGGATTTAGGTTGTCGCCAATGCGAACTTCGGACGTTACTGATTGTGCACCTTCATTGATAGAAAAAGCGGCAATGTGCGAGTGTTCATCAATTATGCCCGGGGCTAAATATTGACCGGTGCCATCGATAGCTTTTGCAGAAGCATCGGATAAATTTTTCCCGATCTGTGCGATCTTTCCATTTTTTACCAACACATCTGTGTTCTGTAAGATCCCCTCTTTCTCGTTTGTCCAAACCGTTGCATTCCTTATTAACAGATTTTGCTGGTGAGGCAGTGTGTCCCAGCCATATGCACCGAATGGATAGGTAATTTTGCCGAGACGCAAAGGAAATTTTCTTTTTGAACTATCAATCGGTTCAGTTGCCTTAATAAATGTAGCTGTCCATGTTAAGGAATTGCCGACTGTGTCGACTCCTGTGCCCTGCCAGATATCTCCATTATTTACTCCACTTAATCGAATGGATGCCCCGCCTCTTCCACCGAAACCTCCCTGCCCCATTTGACCTTGCGGTCTATGCGAGGGAGTAGTTGAAAAACTTAGCTTCACCAGTTTTCCATCATAACTGAATTTTCCTGTCAAGGTATCTTTTGCAATCACATTTGCCGTAGTTGAGTTCTTTACATCAAGTGTGTAATTCACCGGGCCACCGGGCATATTCAAAACAAGATTGTAGGTGCCAGTGATATTCGTCCACGCATCTTCTTTCACCGCATATTTATCACCCTGTACCCAATTTTCTATAATCGTTGTTTTTTCATTGAAAAGCGGACCCGTTGTAATTAGGAAATTAGCAAGCTTGCCCTCGTCCAGACTTCCTACCTTGTCATCAACACCCAGCCACGACGCAGGAGTTTTTGTCAACGCATCAAAGGCCTTGCTCTCACTAAGTCCATATTCAATTGCCTTGCGAAGATTCGTCCAGAATTGTTTTGAGTCTTTGAGGTCAGCAGCAGTAAACGCAAAGGGAATATTTGCTTTTTCAAACGCAGCGGGATTCGTTGGCGCAAGTTCCCAATGCTTCAAATCGGAAAGCGAAACATATTTCGCATCATTGGGATCATCCACTTCCTGTGCCTGTGGAAAATTCAGCGACAATATGAAAGGTGCTTTTGTTGCAGCAATGTCGGTGATCCGCTGGTATTCATTGCCGCCCGCTTTGATTATATATTGCACCCCAAACTCGTCCCCGATCCGGTCGGCTCTGGTGTCACTCCATTTATCATTTGCATCAAAAATTTGCGGTAAACTCTGTTCATCATTCCATGCCTGCAGACTTATATTCTCTCCTTCTTTTGCAGGTCTGCCTTTATACCATTGTGCATCGAGGTAAGTCTGGCGAAGTAAAGCCACGCTTCCCATCATAGAACCAGGATAGCTTTGCGTTGAGGTGCCCTTACTAAATGAATAGTGAGCCGATGCTTTGTTTTTGACCATCACAAGATTTTCTTTTTCGTTCGCCAGCGTGACAAACGCTCCAGTGCCCCGCGCTATACCATCCTTTTGATGAGTAAGGACCGAGCCAAACCCAATGTCGCGAAGTGCCTTCGCGGCCTTATCATCTACGGTGAATATATCGGCCGCATTTACTTCACTCCGTATTGCCTGGTTCCAGCCATACGCACCTTTTGTGTTTGAAGCAAATTGCTGTGGAGCAAAAAAACCGCCAGCCCCAGCGGGTTGCGAACGTTGTGGCTGGGGAATTCCGTAGTCTGTGTAGATGTCAATTAAGGATGGATAGATATACTTTCCGCTACAGTTTATTACCACCGCGTCTTTAGGAACAGAAGCGTTGGTTCCGACTGCTGTTATTTTCCCATCACGGATAACAAGAGTTGCTTTGCTCAACGTAGCTTGCCCATCCTTAACGATGGTGGCATTAGTAAAAGCGTAGCACCCGGTCCTGGGATCAGCCACCCCATTGACTGGAAAGGTTACCTGCGCATTTGACAACAGGCATGCCAGCAAGGCTCCCAGCCCTGCAAGAAATTTTAGTCTTCTCATTGCGAAAAAATTTTTTTGAAAGGTATTGAAAAAAGAATTGCACCAAAAAAACACTTCGGACAATTGATAGCAGTTAGAAAAATTGCTTATACGACGATAAAAAGAAATTTAACTTGCGCTTCTGAGAATGACGCCATTTTCATTTGTCACATAGTTGCTTCTGTAAGGATTACTTAGGATAGTTTTTCGGTCGCTGATTCCCGCTTCTGTACTTCTTCGACCACTTGAAAATTCCAATAAATGCTCATAAATAGTTTTACTTTTGGTATTGGCGAAAAGCGACACTATGAGTGTAGTAAAAGAAAAAATTATTATTCCAGATTTCCATTTATCTCCCCGGGTTGACCAGGTGGGCGTTGAAGAAAGAGCCTCGCGTTTTACCAAGCGGAGCATTAAGAAAGAATCTAAGGTGGAAGGATTAAAGCTGGTTCTGAGCATGATCGATCTTACCACACTGGAAGGAAAGGATACGCCCGGCAAAGTGAGACAGCTTTGCTACAAAGCAAAACATTTGCATGATGCTTACTCTCCCCCTTCGGGGGAATCGCCTTTGCCGACCGTTGCGGCAGTTTGTGTCTATCCATCCCTGGTGAAAATAGCAAAGAAGGCCGTTGAAGGTTCAAACATAAAAATTGCATCCGTTGCAACTGCCTTTCCAAGCGGACAAGCGGCTACAAGCGTGAAAATTGCAGATACAAAATTTGCGGTAAGCGAAGGCGCGGACGAAGTAGACATGGTTATGTCGCGTGGAAAATTTTTAGCCGGCGAATACGGTTTTGTTTTTGATGAAATTGCTACGATTAAAGAAGCTTGTGGCGAGACCAGGTTAAAAGTGATTTTAGAAACGGGAGAATTAAGCACACTGGATAAGGTGCGACGGGCCAGTGACATTGCAATGCACGCCGGCGCAGATTTTATTAAAACATCAACAGGGAAAATTCAACCCGCGGCAACCATGCCGGTAACACTCACGATGCTGGAGGCCATTCGTGATTATTATTATAACACTGGAAAAATGATCGGCATGAAGCCAGCCGGCGGAATTTCAAAAGCAAAGGCAGCCCTGCATTATTTAGTCATGTTGAACGAGGTATTGGGCGAAGACTGGATGAACAATCACTGGTTCCGTTTTGGAGCAAGTAGTTTGGCAAATGATGTGCTAATGCAACTCGTAAAAGAGCAAACCGGAGTTTATCAGAGCGCAGATTATTTTTCGATAGATTAAAAGCCCATCTAAATCCTCCTGACGGGAGGACTTAGCAACAGCACACAGCCAGCTAATTGAAAAGGCCGGTTTAATAGATACAATTCAAATCAGCAAAGGCTGTGTGAGGGTGACCTTCCCCTTGGGAATGTCGGGATAGGCCGCTGAGTAGAATTAGAAAACGTACAAGTGAGTCTTTATGTAAAAGGTTTCGGAGCAGCGGCAGTCCGAAAATCGGCTGCAAAGAAGAATTTTGCTGATGATTAATTTAAAAATTAAAATTATGAAACAGCAAACTTCAGCCACATCCGAAACCCTTATCAAAGATAGAATGAT
>VBAQ01000062.1 GCA_005883765.1 Bacteroidota bacterium | reverse complement strand
TTGTCGATACAAGGTCTCGAGCACCAGGTTCATCTGGGTCGATTTCTTATCAGCCTGTAAAAAAGCATCGAGGTTTTCTGCAAAGGTCAACAGGCCGGCCTTGTCCTGTCGCACTAAGGCTACATTACTGAGCACGAGCGACGCATTGATGGCGTAATCAAGCAAGGTCATTCCTTCAAAAGGCATCTTCATGGTGCGCCCCTTGTTGATAAGACAATAAACCTGCTGGCTGCGTTCATCAGTATAATAGTTCACCATCAAGCCTCCTTTCCGCGCCGTGGCCTTCCAGTTAATAGTTCTGTAGTCTTCCCCTCGAACATATTCTTTTATTTGTTCGAACTCCATACTATGACCCAATCTCCTTACTCTTTTTACTCCGGCCTCCTGCAAGCGATTATTGACTGCGAGTAGTTGATAGCGCCGCATCTGCATATACGAGGGATAAACTTTCACTGTTTGAGACGCAGGAAAAATGAATCTTCTTTTTGCCAGTTGCAAAGGACCATTCACAAACACATTGATATTTCCATAAGAATATTCACCTCTTGTTACCGGCTTCAAAGTGTAAGCAATTTGTCCATCCATTTTGCTTTCCAGCCTGGTTCTGCGGTACCAATTCCGCTCCTGGAACTGAACGGGCAATTCATCCACTACATGGGCCACAATCGGAAAGGAATAGTTATTTTGAAAGTGAAGTACCACCTTATTGTCATCACCATTGCTCCATCGCTCAGCACATATGCGCTCGGCGCGAAGAGCATATCTCTTGCCGAAGATCAAAAAACTGTCAACCAATATCGTTACACCAAGCAAAATGAGGACAAGACTTGCAACATCATACAAGACCGGGATAAAGTAGCTGAATACATAAAGAACCACTGCTCCGCCAGCAATATAGTAGGCCAGTTTATCGAGATAAAATGATTGGCCAAAAAATTTTATGATCGCCTGGAAAAACAATTTGGATAAAATTAAGGTCTCACCCTCCTTCTCCCTCTCCTGTTAGAGAGGGAGCGGTGCTGCATGTCTTTAATAATTTAATCAACTACCACTTTGGCTTTAAAGCCCTAATCAACAATTCTAATTCCCACTCACCGCGGGATATCCATCCCATTCACAATTTGCCTGATCACTTCATCCTCGGTCACACCTTCCATTTCCTTATCCGGAGCAAGAATGATGCGATGACGCAACACAGGACCAAATACACCGATAATATCTTCAGGTGTCACAAAATCACGGCCGTTAATTGCTGCCATAGCTTTTGAAGCATTCATTATTGCAAGTGATGCACGTGGTGACGCACCCAGGTAAATAGACTTATAGTTTCTTGTTTGATGAATAAACCGGGCGATGAACTGTAATAGTTTTTCCTCGATAATGAGAGTTTTTATCTGTTGGCGCAATGAAACGATCTGCCCCCCGCTTAGCACGGGTTTCACCATCTCAAATATTGGCGCATTGCCCATTTGATGGAATTGCGTAAGAATAGTTACCTCTTCGGTTTCTGAAGGATAGGGTACTACTATCTTAAAAATAAAACGATCCAACTGTGCTTCCGGCAGGCGATACGTGCCCTCATGCTCGATCGGGTTTTGAGTCGCCAGGACCATGAATGGCGACGGCATTGGATAGGTTTTTCCGTCGACGGTGGCCTGTCTTTCTTCCATGATCTCGAACAAGGCCGCTTGTGTTTTGGCGGGCGACCTGTTGATCTCATCAATCAACACTATATTTCCAAAGACGGGTCCTTTTTTAAATTCAAAACTGGCTTGTTGCGGATTAAATACGGGTGTGCCTAACACATCGGATGGCATCAGGTCGGGCGTAAACTGGATTCTTGAAAAATTCACATCAAGTGATCTCGCAACCAATTTTGCAGTGAGAGTTTTCGCTACACCGGGCACACCTTCGATCAGCACATGACCGTCTGCCAACAGCGCAGCAATTATGAGTTTTACCATCTCATCCTGGCCCACTATCACCTTCTTGATCTCATCGCGAATCGAAGTCACCGCCTGGCTCAATGCAGAGAGATCCGTTCTTTGTGCAAATAATTGTTCTTCCATCATCATTTTTTATTTTTTGTTCCTGGGCTTCACTGCCACGATCAACACCGTTTGCCCCCACTCGATTGACCCGCTGCGGGCAATTGAGAATATTTTAACGCTCACGACTTACAAAACCTTGTAAAATTCCTCAAGACGCCTGTGGAAATCGGCAAGCTCCTCGTCAGAGATATCCGGTACCTCGTCCATTTTTTTTATAAAGGAGATTATTCCACGTATCTCACTTTCCTTGTAGTCAGTTTTCTTTTGCAATAATAAAATAAACTCTTCATCAAGCTTGTTAGTTGAAAGTTTGTACTTGTTCCTGACATGTTCAAGAAAATACGCACTCATCTTTCGGCTTAAGTTTAAATTATCCCCTTTTTCATGATAAAGTCTCCCAACTGTCTTCACAAAATCAAGCGAATCGTTCGCAGGCTTTATTATTTCCGGAATGAGGCGCTGTTTGCGACGCATTTCCTGGAGAACATAAAGTAAGATCAAAACGATCAATACCCACAAGGCCGCCCGAAAAGAAGCGTTTTTCATCAATATAGAGATCATTGAGTTGCTTCTACCACTTCTATCTCCATTTAAGTTGTAATTTTTTTTGTGAAGAAAGTATTGATCCCAAATCAGCCTCCTGGTCTGTTTTGGTATCACGGATAATGTCTTGTCGTAGTAACCAATATTTTCCCGATAGAGCAAAAAATAATTGGTGAAGGAGAGTGGGGTAAGATGAAAATAGATGGCTCCTTTTCCCGCCCTTAGTTGAATGAAGTTGGGAAGTTTCGAGGCTCCGTTGCCGAATACAGTAGTGATGCCAGTGTCAAACTTTGAAAAATAAGATTCAAATCTTATCCCCGGACATCCATACTCCTGGTTTGGAGAAAAAGGCGGATTTAAGAGAGAAACTGAGAAGGAATCTGAATTATTGTTGAATACAAGGTTATCGCTTAACAAATACGCGTCCGGAGCATCACATTTCAAAATATTTTGCACATCGTAGGAAAGGATTGCCGCGCTCACAAAAACCGTGTTGCCATTCTTCACAAAATTGATAAGCTTTTTCATTTCAAATTCGTCGGCCCTGAACCAGGGCGATACAATGATCATGGCCTGTCCCTCGGAATCACTTGTAAAAGAATTCCAGAAGCCAGGTTGTTTATCATTTACAATAATGGACGCTCCCGGGAAAAGGTGTGAAAGATTGTGATAAGCTATGTATGTGCCATATGGTATCTTATCCCTTTTATCGAAAGTGATGTGGTCATCAAAAATGTGAGTGTTTCTTTTTGATTGTACAATGATCAATACAAGCAATACCAATACTGCAGCGCCAATAAAATATGGTAATAGTTTTTTCACTTTAACCGATGATCAAAATTTTCAAAATCCATTTTTATCGTTCTGAATGCATCCGGGCTTACGTCAAACTTTCCGTACCACACATACTCATAATTCCGCGTGAGTCGGAAGAAATCGCTGTAATACCCGGTGGAAAATGATTGAGATAGGTATTCAAAATTTGTTCTTCCCTGCTTGTATTGAATAATATTCCTGTTAGAAAGATTTTTCAGAAGCCTAAGAAACATTAACCGGACAGCCAGGCGGTAATCTTCTGTCCCGATCGCCCTGTCAAGTTCCTTTTGGTAATTGATCGCAAAAATGTCCTCTGGCATCTCTTGCTCATCGCCCGGGTTGACGATCTGTTTTTGTCTTTTTGTAAAAATTAAAATATTACTCGTGGCGAGATACCATACTAAGGCAGCCAGGAAAGCTCCAACGATTATTGCCCAAATCAAATTTTTTACCCAAGGCGGAGCATGGCTATTGCTGGTTTGCCTTTCTTCTTTTCGCTTCATCTTTGTATTTGCATACCAAAAAGCGTCATCATTTTTTAATGAATCCATCACAGAGACAGGCACGTGACGTAATTCAAGTGTATCCCCGTCCTGTTTCGAAGTTTTGTAATCAAAATAATTTGGTACTTCTTCAATTGCAGTTGCGGTATCAACAACTTCAACTGCAGCTGTGTCTGTATAAGTGTTTTGCGCCCTGCAAAAATCCGAAACGATCATACAGACAATTGCAATGCCTATCCTGGAAACGAAAAAGTGATTATTTGGCGGGAACCATTTCATGCTTATCTTCCACATTTGTTTGAACTAAAAATTTTTTCTGCAGTTGGATTGGATAAATGATGAAATACCAGATTATGAACAAAAATGAAGCAAGCAATATCGATAAACTAAACCCCCAGTGCATCCGGTAATGCCGGGTTACAAACCCTTCAAAAAAAGCCGCGATCACGAGCACAGGGATAATTCCCACGAGTATTTTTAATCCGTCTTTTGCACCTTGTCTGAATGATGCCCAACGATCAATCGTGCCCGGAAAGAGAAAACTTTTTCCCAGAATGACTCCCGCTGCACTGGCGAAAATAATAGACGTGATTTCCAAAGTGCCGTGAATAAAAACAGTGAGAACAAACATTTCACCTAAACCTTTCGACGCAAACATATAATCAAAGGCCCCCACCTCAACACCAAACCTCAACAGAGAAATAATTGTCGGGATACCGAATAAAATTCCCTTTGCATAATAAGTCAAAGCAACTACAGTATTGTTAATGAAAATTCCGATCCACACAATGAAAGGTGTTCCTGTTTGATAGACCCCAAAAGGATTTCCATTCGCAATGTTTTCTTCGGTCATGTTCACATATCCTTCACCGATGATCTGCCGCATGTAGGTAGGATTATTCCAGGACGAAAAAAACCCGATGATGAAAAACAGGGAGAAAAAAATGAACAACAAAAGGATCGTTGTATGATATTTCCGGATGGTTAACGGAAGATCATATTTCCAAAATGTTGCCAGGCGGTTTGCTTCCTCCTTTCGGTTTTGATAAATGCTCAGGTAGATTTTTGAAGCCTGGCCATTGAGAAACCTTGTCACTTTGCTTGTTGGGTAAAAAGTTTTCGCGTAAGCAAGGTCATTGACCAATTCAGTGAAATCGCTGGCCAATTCATCTGCGTCCGTCGCCTGAGACTGCTGAATTTCTGCCCATTTATCTTTATTTTTTTTAATAAACAAAGCTTCTCTCACAAAGGCCCAATTTAAGTTTGTAAAATACTTGAAAATTTTAGATTTTTAGATTTACAGAATAAATAAACACTAAACTTTACATTTCAAACCTGGCCTAAATATGGCAGTTTTAAGATTACCGACGAGTTTCAATATCGATCTTGAATTTGAGGTGCCTGAATTTCACCGTCGCATGTTCGCGTGGCTTATTGATCTTGTTATCCAGGTATTCTACCTGATCATTGCATTCAGACTCTATGATGACTATGTGCGAAGTCATGCGAGCGAAATAACTTTTGAAAACGACCCGTGGATTCAACGGATAATTATTTTACCTGTTATTCTTTATCACATTGTCTGCGAGATCACCATGAATGGACAAAGTCTTGGGAAAAAACTTTTAGGTATCAGGATAGTGAATGAGAACGGCGGCAGAGCAAGCATTAGCCAGTTTTTGATCCGCAGTCTCATTCGCACTTCTGACTACATGATATTGATCATAATAATATATGGATCTATGTTCGGACCCTTTATCATCTGGTTGTTGATTGGCTCCGTTGGATTGCTGATAGCGGACATTATTTTGGTTGTAAGCAATAAGAAAAGTCAACGACTCGGAGATATCCTGGCACATACCATTCTTGTAAGCACAAAGACAAAAGGAAGCATGGAGGAAACCGTGTTTGTGGAAGTTGCAGACAACTATGTGCCGGTGTTTCCACAGATCATGAAATTAAGCGACAAAGACATCAATGCAATTAAGGGAATTTTGGACACAGCGAGAAAGAAAGGAGATTTCAACCTGGCCGCTATGGCAGGGGAAAAAATCAAAAGTCATTTAATGATCGATACACCCATGCCACCTTTTGATTTCCTGGACACGCTGTTGAAGGATTACAACTACTTGTCAGTAAAATAAAGTCTACCGGGAACTCTGTGCAAAATTAGTGGGCGCTTAACCCAACTACTAAAACTGCCAGCAATAGGATAACTAATGCTATGATCAGCAAGACACCTATAATCACAAAATAAATTTTAAGATTGTAAAAGCCTGCATTTAAATCGGACTGACTCATCCGGTTCACGCCTTTCCGTGTGAGATTGGCAAATTGAAAAAGAAAAAAATTAATTAATAAACCGATTATAATTCCAAATATAACACCTCCCAGGTTTGGGCCCGTTTTGGCCGATACACCAAATCCTTCCGAATCGACAACATGAGGTCTTGATTGCAACGCTTTTAAAATGGCCAAAACGTAGCCAATAACTGCTGATATAACAATCACCATTACCCATGAGGAAATATTTTTCAAGTGATTTTTTGCAGCTTCATCGATAGAAAGATCGAATAGAGAAGTTTCATTGTTTGTTTGTTCCATAAAATTGGTTAAAGTAAACTAACTAAATTGGCGATTACGCCGAGGATTGCAAAAAAGCCGTACATAATGAAATAGGCTTTCAGGGAAGCCAAGCCATTATTGAATGTTTCCTGGCTTTTTGTTTCAATTCCCCTTTTTATAAGAACTGATCCTCTAAAAAGAAAGTACATGAGTAAGCAAACAATTATTGCTGCAACAAGAATTATGACCAAGATAATACCATAGCCCTCCTCAGCGGTAATTGCAGGAACAAGCTGTGATAGCGCGTTGCTGATAAGGCCCTGGGCCGCAACAAAACAAATGATCAGGAGAGCCATACAAATAAACCCTGCTACCGAGAGAAATTTAGCCCAGCGGGCTGCTCCCAAAAGATTTTTAGATGCAGATTGATCAACCTGTAATTCCAACCCAGAAAGATTCTCTTCCATGTTAAGTTAGTTTTGATGCCGATAAAAGTACTCTGAGTAATTTGCCTGCGCAAATGTTTTTCCCGGCAGGTTCGTCAATACGCCCGTGCAAAAAGTACTCTTTGCTTCGAAGGTTTTCCCGTCAAAATACATTTGCCGTTTTCCTGTTCGGCATTTAGCGGAATGCAACGAATTGTGGCTTTTGTCTTTTCCTTGATGGCTTCTTCTGTTTCTCTTGTGCCATCCCAATGAGCAGAAATAAAGCCGCCCTTTTCATCTAATATTTTTTCAAACTTATTCCAGTCATCTACTTTCGTTATATGTTCGTCGCGATAAGTTTTTGCTTTAGTATACATGTTCTTTTGAATGTCGTCGAGCAAATTGATCACATGATTTGTCAATGCATCTAACGAGATATTCTGTTTCTCTTTTGTATCACGTCTCACGACTTCGGCCACATTCTTTTCCAGGTCTCTTGCACCTAAGGCGATGCGAACCGGGATCCCTTTCATTTCATATTCGGCAAACTTCCAGCCCGGCCGATTGTTATCATTTTCGTCATACTTCACTGATACATTTGCTGCCTTTAATTCTTTTACCAATTGCTGAGCCTTTTCATTGATTTTTGTTTGTGCCACGCTATCCTTACTCGATATCGGGATGATCACAACTTGTAAGGGGGCTATCCGTGGTGGCAATATCAAACCATCATCATCACCATGTGCCATTACCAGTGCACCGATCAACCTCGTGCTTGCTCCCCAGCTGGTAGCCCAAACATATTCCAACTGGTTTTCTTTATTTAAAAATTTTACGTCGAAGGCTTTCGCAAAATTTTGACCCAGGAAATGTGATGTACCGGCCTGTAGTGCTTTACCGTCCTGCATCAAAGCCTCAATGCAATAAGTATCTTCTGCGCCGGCAAATTTTTCGCTCTCCGTTTTCAGTCCACGAACCACGGGCAAAGCCATGTATTCTTCTGCAAACGTTGCATACACGTCCAACATTTTTATTGTTTCGTCGACGGCCTCTTGTTTTGTTGCATGAGCCGTATGACCTTCCTGCCATAAAAACTCCGCCGTGCGCAAGAATAAGCGTGTTCTCATTTCCCAACGCACCACATTGGCCCATTGATTCACCAGGATGGGAAGATCGCGGTAAGACTGTATCCAATCTTTATACGTGTTCCAGATAATCGCTTCGCTGGTTGGACGAATGATCAGCTCTTCTTCCAGCTTTGCCTCCGGATCAACAATCAATTTTCCATTAGCAGCTGGATCGGCCTTTAGCCGGTAATGCGTGACCACTGCGCATTCCTTGGCAAAGCCCTCAGCATGGCCTTCTTCTTTTTCTAAAAAACTTTTTGGAACGAACAGCGGGAAATAAGCATTCTGATGCCCGGTTTCTTTAAACATGCGGTCTAGCTGGTCTCTCATATTTTCCCATAGCGTATAGCCGTGTGGTTTTATGACCATACAGCCCCGAACGGCGGAATAATCAGCCAGGCCCCCCTTAAGTACAAGGTCATTATACCACTGCGAATAATCCTGTTCTCTTGTTGTGATTTCTTTACCCATACTTTTTTTTCTTGTTGCTGGTTACCGGTTGCCGGTTACCGGTAACTGGTAACTCTCGTCTGAAAACAACTCAGCATGTAGGTAACTTTAGCCTTTAGTTAACGTTAGATGATGCAATTTTACAATGCGATGGCAGAATATTTGTTGCTCAATCGTTTGTGTCTCTAAAAAGTTGCACAAAAGTAGTAACTTCAATTATATAACCGTTTAAACTTGTTGCCATGAGATTTGCAATTCTACTCCTCGTTTTAACGGCTGCTGTTTTGGGTGGTTGCACTTCAGCCTACAAGACCGGCCAAACTCCTGATGATGTTTATTTCTCGCCCGAACGTCAGCATGACGAATACGTAGCAATGAAAGACAATGATGAGCGCCGATACCAGGGCGATGATGAATATTATGATGATCGCTATCTCCGCATGAAAGTCCATAACAGGGTCATGTGGAACGATCTTAGTGATTGGTATTATTATGACAGGTATAGCTACGCTTACAATTATAACTATGGTTCCTGGAATAATCCTTACAATTCCTGGAATTATTATTACAACCCTTATTGTCATCAATATTATAATCCATATTACTATTCAGTTGTCATTACACATCCTTCCATACAAACTCTGAAGCCACGCAATTTCAGCCTGAGCAGTTATACAAATACTAATTACAACAATGCCAACAGTAGAAATGCAAACTATAGCAAGCCGATTTATAACAACTCTAACAACGGCAGTAATTCCAGGGGATTTGGCAACGTGATCCGGAATGTATTGTCAGGCGGCAATAATAACAGCTATAACAACAACAACTCATCAAACAACTCCGGCTCTGTAAACAGAACTTATTCTCCGTCGAGCAGTTCACCGAGCAGTTCATCAAGTAGCAGCAATTCAAGTTCTGGCAGCAGTGGTGGTGGAGTGAGTCGCCCCGTAAGGCATTAATTCACCGTCAAGACAGAATCGAGGAAGCAGATTGAAACTCTTGCAAAAGACGTTTCCTTCTTTCTTATTATCTTAACTTTAGTTTTTATGAAAACAAAACTCTGCATAAGTCTTTTCCTTTTATTGTCGGTTAGGTTGTTCTCACAAATTCCTGAAGAAGCATTGAGGCTATCCTGGTATCACGCCGCCGGTACTGCACGTAACATGGCAATAGGAGGTGCGGTGGTCTCCTTGGGCGGTGATGCGACAGCTAATCACATTAACCCGGCGGGCCTGGCTTTTTTTAAAACTTCTGATTTTGTAATTACGCCAGGATTCCGATTCGGAAAAGACAAAGGAAGCTTTCGTGAGGCCAACAGCAGTGCTGCATCGAAAAGTGGTTTCCAATTAGGAACGTCAGGTTTCGTCTTCGGTGGCATTGGATATCGTTCTAAAACAACAGTCGCCTTAACTGTAAGCACCATCGCAAACTTCAAGCAGCAATCTTTCTACAAGGGCCAAAATGACTATAGTAGTTTTGCTGAACCTTTAGCTGATGAGTTTGCAAGCTCCGGGCTTACGATTGACCAGGCGTTAAACAATTCCAATATTTCTTTGCAAACAAAATTAGCCTTATACAATTACCTGGTAGATACTGCCACGGTTAATGGTTCGACACAAGTAATCGCCCGCTCGGAAAATACTTCCA
This sequence comes from Bacteroidota bacterium, assembly GCA_005883765.1. Taxonomy (GTDB): domain Bacteria; phylum Bacteroidota; class Bacteroidia; order Chitinophagales; family Chitinophagaceae; genus VBAU01. The sequence continues at coordinate 14,051 of VBAQ01000062.1, read as the reverse complement.
ATCTTAACCAGGAAAATTTAATTGAGTCAAGTGGTGGTATTACTGAAATTGCTTTAGGCATTGGCCATGAAGTGAACAAAAAAGTTTTGGTCGGTATAAGTTTAGGAGTACCCATTGTAAAACTTGACAGACGGACTTATTATCGCGAATCAGACGCAACCTCTGATGTAAATAATGAGTTTGGGTACATGGCGTATGATGAAAGATTGTCTCTTAAAGGAGTTGGCGTTAATTTAAAAGCCGGTATTATTTTCAGACCGCAAGAATATATACGGCTTGGTATAGCATTGAATTCACCTTCGTTATTTATTCTAAAAGAAACGACCCGCTCGGGTATGGCCGTAAATCTTGAAAACGTTCCTGCTCCCATTCCCCAAACTGATAGTGTGGCTTCGTCCGTTTTTACAAATTCAGAAAGCACAACAAATAAATACGACTTAAATACGCCCACAAAAATCATAATCAGCGGAGCTTATGTTTTCAGGGAAATATCTGATGTTAACCAACAAAAAGGGTTTATTACTGCCGATATTGAATACACAAATTATACATGGATGCAGTTTGCTCCTCCCGATCAAAACACTTCAAAAGATTTTTATGCTCCGTATAACCAGGCCGTTGATGCAATTTATAAGGGGGCATTCAATTTCAAAGTCGGTGGAGAGCTGAAATTTAAAATCGTAATGGTGCGCGCAGGATTTGCCTACTATGGAGACCCGTATAAAGACAAGGAGCTGAAAGGAAGAAAAATAAATGTCAGCGGCGGGCTTGGATACCGGAACAAAGGAATATTTGTTGACCTCACTTATGTACATCGCCTGAATAAAGATGTAAACTTTCCATACCGTGTAAATGCCCCGAGAGCGAATACATTTGCAGATCTGAAAGAAAATGGGGGAAGCGTTTTTTTGACCGTAGGATTTAAGATTTAAGGGCCAATTTAAGCCAGCTAAAAAATAAATGGCCGATCAAATAGATCACCACTGTTAATTTTGTTTTGTTAAATTCAACACCCTCCCCTCTCTGGTCAATTTCATTTGATTGTTGGCGAGGTCAAATTCAACAACGACATTTATTTCGTCACACCTGAACGTGTTGACGGAAACCGGGTATAATTCAAAGGGCGATGGGTATTCCGCTGGTTTTGCGACCAGGATCTTTTTATCCCTGTAGACCGTTATTGTCATCGGGTACTGATTATTGGTGTAGGTCCCTTCATATCTTTTTAGTTTGACATTCTTGATCGTAGCCGGCTTGAACTCGGGAATGGAATATTTCTTTCCAAAATAAATATTCAAAGAAGAGATCACTATGTCTTTCACCGGGTAAACTTGCCCGTTGCTACAATAAGCGATAGCGAGGCTGTCCTCAGGAAAATAGGCAACCACAGATTCGAACCTGTCTATGCCACCCGGGTGGCCATACGCTTTTTTGTTATCGAGTTTAAACAAAAACAAACCCATTCCATATTCCTCATTGGAAATAGTTTTCATTTTATCAAGACTGCCCTGGCTGACCAGTTTTTGCGAGAATAAAGCTTCAATAAATTTTACCAGATCCGAAGGAGTTGAGACAATACCCGCCGAAGCACCAGGGATACTCAGATTGGTCTGACGTTGCACTCTCCACTCCACTTTTCGCCGGTAGGAAAAACTTTCGTTGTTCTCTATTCTTGTTCTCTGGCCAAAGTAAGTATCAGTAAGACCAATTTTTGACACAATTCTTTCATTCAACACGTCTGAAAAAGGTTTACCGGTAATTTTCTCGATCATATAACCCAGTAACAAAAAATTAGAATTACTATACGATGACCCTGCACCCGGCAAGGTCCAGCCTTTTTTTTGAGAGATGATCTTCAACATTTCCTTTTGGGTTCTTGGCCTTTGTCGAGCGTTTATTTTTTTAACATTGGGAATACCACTGGTATGGTTTAACAAATTGCCTACAGCGATCTTTTCAGCATTGGGAAGTTGCGGAAAATAATTCTCCAAAGTAGAACCCAGCGTGATCTTGCCTTCTTCTATCAATTGAAAAACTATCACGGCAGTAAATACTTTTGAAATCGATCCTATCCTATATTTTGTCCTTTCATTGGCTCGTATTTTTTTATCAGGCTTATACAGACTGTGGCCAATTACTTTCGTGTAGACTATTTCACCATTTTTTGAAATAGCCATGCTTCCCATGGCCTGGCTATTTGCATCGAGGATGGTAAATAAGCTATCAAGCTTCAACCCCGTTGCTGATTGTGCAAGACCTATCTTGACGAATAATATCGCAAACAGGTATAGTATAGACTTTTTGTCGGCCATTGAGGATCCAATAAAATTTCCGGATTGCTTGGTGGCTTCGGTGGCTAGGGAGTTACGAATCTAATTTATGATTGTTTTTGATAGGATGCAATGCCCTCGAATCCTCAGCTGGCCCCGCGGGCACTTGCTTTTTGACCAGAGTTTCGGCAAATTGAATAATATTCGGCTCATCGGCACTGAGCCAATTGATCTCTTTGTCTCTTTTAAACCATGTCATTTGTCGTTTGGCATATTGTCTTGTATTCTTTTTAATATTATCAACAGCTTGTTCAAAGGACAAATTTCCTTCGAGAAAGTCGAAAATTTCTGAGTAGCCTACTGTCTGTAACGCATTTAAATTTTTATACGGTACCAATCTCTTTACCTCTTCAAATAAGCCTTCTTCGATCATTTTGTCAACCCTTGCATTAATGTTCCGATGCAATTCCTGTTTTGACAACTCCAGCCCAATTTTGATAATATTAAAATCTCTTTTTTCTTTTTGGCCCTTATGAAATTCAAGAATGGATCTACCGGTAGCCATTGCAACCTCCAACGCACGCATAAGTCGTTGAGGATTTTGGATCTCTCCTAAACTGTAAAACCGTGGATCTTTTTGCGCAATTTGCTCTTGCAACCATTCTAGCCCGTTTGCCTGGTGTTTCGAAATAATTTCATCCCGAATTTCGTCAGGCACATTTGGAATTTCGTCCATACCCTCGCAAAAAGCCTTGACATATAACCCGGTCCCTCCACTCATGATCACGGTATCATGCGTTTGAAATAATTCATTTGTCTTATTCAAAGCATACTGAGCGAAAGTTCCCGCATTGACAATGTGGTGGATGGAATGCGAGGCGACAAAATGATGCTTCACTGTTTTCAATTCTTTGTCTGAAGGTCTTGCTACCCCAATACGCAATTCTTTAAAACATTGCCTACTGTCTGCCGAAATGATTTCCGTATTAAAATGTGTAGCCAGTTTGATCGCCACAGGGGTTTTTCCCACCGCAGTTGGTCCTACTATGATGATGATTGTTTTGTGCGAAAGTTTCATTTAATCAATAGGCAATACGCAATTGGCAATGGGCAAGGAGCTGTAATCAATATTCAGTAATCAGTAATCCGAAATGCCGTTTCAATATTGAAAGTTGATTATTTTGCAAATTAAATTTCCCCGCCACCCTCATCAGCAGTTTCTTCTCCCAGGCCAAGGTCCTCAGTTTCGTCGGTTTCCTCGCCACCTTCCGAACCGAAGCCATCACCAACCTGTGTCAGATCGTACTTTTCTTCTACGTCGGCGAATTTTTCGCCGAGCAAACCCTTCGTTCCATACTGGCTTGGCGCAATGCCCTCCACCCGAACGGCGGCGGGATAAATTAATCTCGGGTTTTCTTCTTTAGAAACATTGATCAGCTCAACTAAAAAACCCCAGTTCTTATTAAAGTCGTAGAGATAAATAAATTTTTGGTTGGGGTCGCGAATTTCAGAGCCGATCGTTGTATCCTTCATCATTAAAGGCGCAGCCTTGTACTCCCTTTCATATACTTCTAACGTGATCTCCTTTCCTCTTTGCCAATGGTCATTGCTGCGAAAAAAAGTGGCCTTGTGCTTATTGTCGAATTCATAAGCCTTTAAAATTGCTTCATGCAGATCATAAAATGTTTGTGTGTGCCTGATGGCAATGTCCCGGTACACACTATCATCTTCTTCCAAATAAACTCTGAATTTTAAAATAGCCATTCAACAAATTTACGATTTACGATTTTACATTTAGATTTTTGATTTTTTGGGAGCTAAGCCCAGTTGTTTTGCTTTTTGTAACATCAGGTCGTAAGCTGCATCATAATTATTATCGATTTCTCCATCCAATATGGCTTCCTTGATCGCATTTTTTAATATGCCTACGGGCTTTGAAGGAGGAATGCCAAATATTTCCATGATCATTTCACCACTAATCGGCGGCTGCCAGGCTCGAATACGATCTTTTTCCTCCACTTCCTCGCACCGCTGTCGCACTAACCTGAAATTTTCGATGTATTTTTTTACTTTATATTTATTTTTTGATGTGATGTCCGCCTCACAAAGCATCATCAATGCATCAAAATCTTCTCCCGCATCAAACAATATGCGACGAATGGCAGAGTCGGTAATATCTTCCTGGCTTAAACTGATCGGGCGCAAGTGCAATTCAACCAGTTTTTTTACTAATCGCATTTTCTCATTCAGTGGTAATTTTAATTTGGAAAAAATTTTCGGAACCATTTTCCCACCCACCACTTCATGGCCATGAAAGGTCCAGCCATGACCTTCTTCAAACTTTTTTGTTACCGGTTTTCCAATATCATGCAAAACCGCAGCCCATCGTATCCATGGATCGTTTGTTCTCTCTGATATATTGTCGATGACTTGCAACGTGTGATAAAAATTATCTTTATGCCCCACTCCATCTTTATATTCGGCTCCGGCAAGGTCGACCATTTGAGGAAAGATAATATGCAATAGCCCCGTTTGATATAAGAGGTCAAAACCAATAGAAGGTTTTTGACTTGCGATAATTTTGTTCAATTCGTCCGTGATCCTCTCCTGTGAAATAATGCTTAGGCGATAGGCATTGTCTTTAATTGCCTGCAATGTTTTTTCTTCGATAGAAAAATCTAATTGCGTAGCAAAACGAATCGCCCTCATCATCCTCAAAGGATCATCGCTGAAAGTCTGCAAAGGATCAAGAGGTGTTCTTATGATCTTTTTTTCAATGTCATGTAAACCACCAAACGGATCCACCAGTTTTCCGTAATCACTTTTATTAAGACTTATGGCCAGGGCATTAATAGTAAAATCGCGGCGGAGCTGGTCATTTTCTAACGTACCGGGAGTAACTTCAGGATTACGGGAATGATATTTATAACTTTCTTTCCTGGCACCGACGAATTCCAGGTCGAAATCATCTGCCTTGATATGGGCCGTTCCATAAGTTTTGAAAACGCTCACTGGCGGGACAGGATTAAAACGTTTTGCCACTTCTTTTGCAAGCTGAATGCCATCACCTACACACACTACGTCTGCATCCTTGGTGTCGCGGCCAATGATTTTATCCCGTACAAAGCCTCCAATCAAATAAGTGTCCATGCCCAATTCTTCGGCAGCATGGGCAATTTTCTTAAATATAAATAACTCCTTTTCGGTGCAATTGATGTCCATTTCGACAAAGGTAAGGAGAGCGGGTGAGGTTGAAGGGTGAGGCTAAGGTTGAGAATAAGGTTGAGATTAAGGGCGAAGGATAATCGGTTTGCCTTTCTCCCATTTGATAAGAGTGGAAGGTTCTGAAACGCTGTTATCGTCTTGCCGATATTGAACCACGTAATCAACTCCTGATTTTATTTCAGCGCTGATCTCAGAGAAATTCTTAGGGAAGGGATCACCGGAAATATTCGCCGAGGTTGAAACAATAGGTCGTCCGAATCGTTCGACAAGTTGATTACAAAATTCTTTCTTGCATATTCGAATAGCAACAGTGCCATCGTCGTTTATCAATTCTGCTGCCAGCCCAACAACGCCTTGATAGATAACGGTGGTAGGTTTTTTGACTGACTTCAAATAATTAAAAATTTCCAGATCCGGTTGGGATATGTATTCTGATATTTCTTTCTCGCTATCCACTAATATGATCATTGATTTTTGATCCGGTCTTTTCTTCAATTGATAAACTTTTTTGACTGCTTCTGAATTAGTGGCATCACAGCCAATTCCCCATATCGTGTCCGACGGATAGAGAATAAGACCTCCGCTCTGTAATACTCTTAAGCAATTCAATATGTCTGTTTCAAACTCCAAGTTCCTGCATTGCTTTATTGTTAAATTGTTGGACAGTTTAATTGTTAATTACGTTCATAAACGAGCTAAACAATTTAACCATTTAACTATTGAACCATTGAACAATTAAGCCATCAAGCTATTGTAAATATTCATGACCCTCTCAGCACAAATTTGTGGCGCAAACTTTTGCGCCTGTTGCCATCCTTTTTCCCTGAGATCATTTACCATGTCTTCATCCGAACAAATTTTTCTCATTCCTGCGGCAATTTCCTCCGCTCGTTGGGGGTCTACATAGTACGCGGCATTTCCACCTACTTCGGGCAAAGAAGAAACAGTAGAGGTGATGGTCGGCAGTTTGCTCCACAATGCTTCCAAAACAGGAATTCCAAATCCCTCAAAAAAAGACGGGTAGATCATTGCCACAGCAGACTGATAAATGGCCGGAAAATCCTCAGCGTTCTGAAATGTTTTTGAAGTTCGGGCGGATATCTGTTCAGAGAGAAAAATGATCCTCTTTTCGAGATTATTTTGTCTTACGAAATCCTTTACCTGTTGTTTATACTTTGTCCCACCGCCAATTACAACCAGCGGAATTTTAATTTCGTTGCGCAAAATGAAAACGGCTTTGCAGATGTTCATCAAATTTTTTCTTTCGATGATGGAACCGACGTATAAAAAGAACCTTTCGGGCAGGCCGTATTTCAACTGAATATTTTTTTTTTGCGCTTCTGTTAGTTGCCTGGCAAAGGCAGGATTGCAGCTTTGATATGAGACAACGATCTTTTCAGAAGGTGTACCGTAAAAAGCGACCACATCTTTTTTTGTTTGTTCGCTGATGGCGATCACCCTATCGGCATGTTGACAAGCATAACGAAATTTTTTTCTGTAAATTCTTACGTCAATAGAATTGTATTGGTCAGGATAGCGCTCATGGATCAGATCATGCATAGTGACCACCGACTTAATTCTGGTGTCCTGGATCCCGATGGGGATCTCGTGACTCAATCCATGATAAATATCGATCTTTAATTTTTTAAGATCCTTCTTTACCCAGCTGCTGCGCCAGGCAGACCGAAAGAAAGTGGAAGGGAAAGTGTGCGGCAAAACTTCATGAACATTTTCTTCCTCAAAACAAAATACCCCAGAACGTTTCGGATTAAATAAGTAGTATTCGTTTTGTGGATCAAATTCTGCCAGTGAGTGTATAAGATTACGGCTGTAATGACCAAGACCCGTCTGGTTATGATAGGCCCTTTTTGCGTCAAACCCTATGTTCATGCGGGCAAAAATAACGAATGAACTTGCACGGAATCGGTCAAATAAGCAAATAAGTGATAAAGTCAAATCGAAGAAGGGTGTTTAATTTGACTTCTGTGACAATTATGACCTTATGACTTCTATAACTTATTTTCGTAAAAATTTTTTTGAAATGAAAGCATTGATTGCAGAAGCTTGGAATAACAGGGAATTGTTGAAAGAGGGTAAATATTCCGATGCAGTAAGAAACACAATCGAAGAATTGGATAAGGGAAGATTGAGAGTGGCTTCTCCAATTGATGGCGGATGGCAAGTGAACGAGTGGGTAAAGCAAGCAATTCTATTGTACTTCGGTCTTCAACCCATGCAAACGTGGAATGTTGGCCCGTTTGAGTTTTACGATAAAATGTTGCTGAAAAAAGATTACAAAGAACTCGGCGTTCGCGCAGTACCGCACTCGGTGGCACGATATGGCGCCTTTGTGGCAAAAAATGTCGTGCTCATGCCTTCCTATGTAAATATCGGTGCTTATGTAGATGAAGGCACCATGGTTGATACCTGGGCAACGGTTGGCAGTTGCGCACAAATTGGCAAAGGTGTTCACTTGAGTGGCGGCGTTGGTATTGGTGGTGTGCTTGAACCATTGCAAGCGGCACCGGTGATCATTGAAGATGGTTGCTTCATCGGCAGTCGTTGTATTGTGGTGGAAGGCGTGATCATAGAAAAGGAAGCGGTGCTCGGTGCCAATGTGGTGCTGACCCAATCGACAAAAATCATTGATGTGAGTAGCAACGAACCCAGGGAATACAAGGGTCGCGTGCCAGCGAGAAGCGTAGTGATTCCTGGCAGCTAAATTCCCTGCCGGGGAATACAATGTCACTTGTGCTTTGATCATTGGTCAGCGCAAGCCAAGTACTGATTTGAAGACAAGTTTAAATGACGCGTTGAGGGATTTTAACGTAAGCGCATAGCAAGTAAAAAGTAGAAATTCAAAGGTTAAAAATTTACCTGGCAGCACCTGAAGACTGAAACGGATTTTTTACTTTTTACTTTTGACTTTTGACTTTAGATTTGCACGCTTGCCCGGGTGGCGAAATTGGTAGACGCACTGTCTTCAGGTGGCAGCATCCGAAAGGTTGTGCTGGTTCGAATCCAGTCCCGGGCACTTTTAATGTGTATTCTCTAAAACCCGCTCTGGTAGCGGGTTTTTTAGTTCGATAACTCAGGAAGATAATCACCTCATTATCCAAACAACTTATTATCAAATATCTTATGGTTCGATTCCTGTTTGGGCTTAATATCAACTTCTTACTATTTTTGATTTCTTTTCCCAATTCAAACTTGTTAATATGGACGAACAATTGCAAACCATTAGTGACGAACAAAAAGAAACGTGGAACAAAGTGGCCTATAGCTGGAAGAAATGGGATGAATTTACAATGAACTTTTTAAGGCCAATGGGCGATGCTATTATAAAAGCGCTGGATATAAAAACAAATGATGTAACGCTGGATATTGCATCGGGCACAGGCGAGCCTGCATTTTCAATTGCAGCGATAGCAGAAGGGGGCAAAGTTCATGCAACCGATCTGTCTGAAGAAATGCTTGCCATTGCACAGGCCTATGCACAAGAACGGGATATAAACAATATAGAATTTAAAGTGGCAGATGTGTCCAACCTTCCTTTCAGTGACAATTTTTTTGATAAAATAAGTTGCCGGATGGGTTTTATGTTTTTTCCTGATATGCAATTGGCTGCAAAAGAAATATTCCGTGTTTGTAAAAATGGCGGCAAAATGGCGGTCAGTGTTTGGGCTGGAGCGGAAAATAATGATTGGTCTACCACAATAACGAAAGTTTTATCAAAACATATTGAAATTCCACGGCCGCCTGTAAATGCACCAGGCATGTTTCGGTGTGCAGCACCCGGTTTAATGAAACAATTGTTTGAGGACGCCGGTTTTAAAAATGTAAATGAAGAAACTATTGCCAGCACAGTAGATTTTGAAACAGCAGAAAATTATTGGCTGAACAGAACGGAAATGTCTGAGCCAGTGGTAAACTTATTAACTAAGGCAAGTGAAGAAACACGTAAAAAAATAAAAGCTGATTTGCTTGCAGATTGCAATGGCAGGCTAACTTACGGAAGGCTTATTATGAATTGTTCTGCCCTGATTATATCAGCTGAAAAATAATTATCAGAATTATATACATACTATAGCCGAATAATGCAATAACCTTCATCTACAAAACTATATATTCCAATCTTTTATACAGACTTCAATATTCTCTTTAGCTTAAATAATCTCCTTAAATCCTCCCGAAATTGGTTCGAACTTATTCCACTGCAGGGCACTTCAACTAAAGACCTTGTAAATCAATATATACAAGGTCTTTTAATTTTATCCCACCCTGGGATCTCGAACCCTCTAAAAAGCCGGGAGAAGTAAGACATATTTTCAAATCCTAAATCGTATGCTATTTCAGAAATGGTTTTTCTTTCGTCCGGGTCTCGCAGAAACTTTTCATATTTTCTGTCAATCATTATGCGAAGACCACAGCGAGACACCTGAATTATTCCCTGGGTTTATGAATTTATCGGAAACATTGAGTTTTTACTTGCTGTATTTTCAGCAGAAACTTCCTCCTGTAAAACATCCCAGTGTTCAACTAATTTCCCTTCTTTAACCCGAAGAATATCTACTCCGATCAATGGCTTTGGTCCAAAACCGGTGATTCGTGCATGTATCATAACAAAATCACCATCTGCTACAATTAATCCCATTTCATATTTAAAATCTCCTCCGCCAGAAAACAACTGCTTTAATGCGTCCCGGCCATTAGGAATTTGAGGATTATGCTGGATATAATTGTCAGACCAATATCTGTCCAACGCTGTTACATCTCCATTAATAAATAATTCCGTCATAGCTTTTTTTACCAGTTCTTTATTTGTCATAATAATTAATTTTTAGTTAAACGAATAGCGCAAATGTGATTCAATAGTTAATTCAAAAATTGATTTTTAAAGGCTGTGGGTAACATGCCTGTTTCTTTTTTAAAAAGCCGGGAGAAGTAAGACATATTTTCAAATCCTAAATCGTATGCTATTTCAGAAATGGTTTTATCTTTTTTTCTCAACATGTTTTTGGCTTCGCCGATGAGAGCAATATGAATAAGTTCAATCGCAGTTTTGCCAGTTTCTACCTTCAATAAATCAGTAAGGTATCGTGAAGAAATATTCAATCTGTTAGCCAAATCTCCGACCGAAGGCAGTCCCCTGTCATCAAGTGAACCATCTTTAATATACTGCTGTAAGATTTTATTGAAGTCTGTTACCGTTTTCCCAGATAGTTGTTTCCGATTGATGAATTGTCTTTTATAAAACCGTTCAGCATATTTGAGCATCGAATTGATGCCTGCGAGAATGATCTCTTTGCTAAATTCATCTTCACTGTTATTATATTCTTGTTCTATTGTATAAAAAATATTCCAAATAATTTTTTCTTCCTTCGGTGCCAGGTGAAGGGCTTCATTTGTTTCGTAATCAAAAAATGAATAATGCTGAATGTCTTCATGCAATGAATGTCCATCCAGGAAGTCTTCATGAAAAACTAAAATATATCCATCCTCTTCAAATTCTAAATTCCGCATTTCGATCACTTGACGGGGCTTCATAAAAATCATAGAGCCTGTCTCATGATCAAATTTAGTTCTGCCGTATAATACGTAACCAGATTTTACTTTTTTTAATCCAATCATATAGAAATCGCTGGTGTATTCTGCATTATTTATTTTGATCTCCCGATTGATTCGCAACAGACCCAACATAGGATGTTCGGGCAGCGGCAGATTGTTGTCAACTGCCATTTCACTGATTGATTTAAAATGCTTCATTTTTATTGCTCTTAAAGTTAACTAAACGAAGAAAGAGATTAATAAGCCTGCCCGTATTTTTAGTGAAGGGAGCATGAAGAAGATCCATGCCATTCCAGGTTCCCTGTTCGTAAATTCCTTTGGCATGACTGAGTGTTCGGAAACCTTCTATGCCATGATATGCGCCCATACCGCTTTCGCCTACGCCGCCAAAAGAAAGATCATCTTGTGCGATATGAGAAAATGTTCCATTGATCGTTACATTGCCAGAGGTAGTTCTGCTCAAAACTTTTCTTTTATCTTCATCATCATGAGTGAAAAAATAAAGTGCTAATGGTCTTGGCCGGGCATTCACATAATTAATTGCATCGTCAATAGATTGATAAGACAATACTGGTAATATGGGTCCGAAAATTTCCTCTTTTGCAATTCGCATTTCATCTGTTACTCCCAACACAATAAGCGGAGCCATTGTATGAGGACGTTTTGATGCATCACCAGGGCGAACTCCCACTTCTATTATATTTGCTCCATGACCTTCGGCATCATTAAGCAGTTCCTTCAAAATTGCATATTGCTGTTCGTTCACAATTGAAGTATAGTCATCTCCGGTTGGTCCTTCAGGATAAGCCAACTTTACATGGTGATCATATGCATTGATAAAAGCATCAACTTCACTTTCATGTACCAATGCATAATCAGGTGCAATACATGTTTGCCCGGCACTTAGGAGTTTTCCATACACAATACGGGATGCTGCTTTTTCCAGTGGATAACCTTTCGAAATAATGGCAGGCGATTTACCTCCCAATTCCAAGGTAACGGGCACGAGGTTTTCGCTTGCCGCTTTCATCACAGATCGTCCCACCGCTGTGCTGCCAGTAAAAATAAGATGATCAAAAGGTAATTTGCTGAATGCGGCACCATCGCCATTTACAAGGTTTACTTGCTCTTTTGGAAAAATTTCACTAAACATCGCAGCAATCACCGCATTAGTGGCAGGTGTGAACTTTGATGGTTTAAGCATTACCCGGTTGCCTGCAGCAATAGCAGTAACAACGGGCATTAACGATAAATTGATCGGGTAATTCCATGGTGCTATGATGCCAACTACACCAAGCGGTTGGTATTCCACTCTTGCATTACCAAAACGCATGTGCAATGCAACATTTCGCTTGCTTGGGGCCATAAATTTCTTAAGATTGCTGCTCAGGTATTTGATACCTTCTATAACTCCTATAATTTCTACGATTGCAGTTTCGTGCCGGGAGCGATGACCAAAATCTGTACTTATTGCTTCTTCAATTTCATTTCTCCGGGCAATCATTGCTGATTTAAACTTTTTCAAATCAGCTCGCCGTTGTTCAAGTGTAGGTGGCCCGTCATGCAAAAAGGCATTCCTTTGATTGGTGAGAATGGTGTGCAGTTCGTCTGCGGCTAAAATATTTGTTGTCATAATCTTTCAATATTATAATGTGAAGAGAAAAAGTTAAGATTGAAGCTGAAGGGCATTTTTTGCAGGATTCACTAATCTGTATGCCAGTTTAGGAAATAAACGGTTGAGCACATATACCATTTTCGTGTCACCGACACGTATAGTAAGCCGATTGTTTTTAATTCCGGCAATCAATGCGTTTACCAATTTTTCCGGCGAGATTCCTTTTGACTCCATGTTTTCCGTCATACTTGTTGCCACTACAGGTGGTAATAGCTCAAACACTTTCACCTTGCTGTGCAGTATTCTTAAATGATCTCTCAGCGACACTGTGTAAGAATGCATGGCCGCTTTGCTGGCAGAGTAGGTTGCACCAAGATTTAATGGTACGTAACTTAAAATAGAAGAGGTATTGATAATGGCCCCTTCTTTCCTTGATTTCAGCATCTCGATAAACAGGTTGTTCAGGCGGATCACACCCAGATAGTTGATATCCATTTCATACTTTGCCAATTCAAAATGTTTGTCATTCGCTATTCCCATGTTCGGTGGATAGCTCATAACGCCGGCATTATTGTACAGGATATCAATTCCTCCAAGCTCCTTAATCTTACTGAAAAGTAACCGGGCATCATCTGCATTAGCTACATCGCTTTTTATAGCAGTTAACGCAGGATATAATTTTTTGGCTTCATCCAATTTTTCCTGGTTCCTGCCTGTAATGATCACTTTTGCACCATTGGATAAAAATTGCTTTGCAGCTTCCAAACCGATACCGGCAGTGCCGCCAGTTATCAATATTGTTTTTCCTTTTAGTTCCATGATTTTATTTTTTGAATATTTATAAATTGTTTGATAATGTTTATGCTTAAACTGTTTCAAATGACAATCGGCTCTTTTAAGCTTTGCTTTATGCGTCATCTTTAATTGCATTTTGACAAAACAAAAGTAGCTTGACCTGATGCCTGCGCTTTAACCCAAAAGGAGGAACGTCTGACACAAAATGACGTGTAAATAGAGCAGAGTAAAATCCGTTTCTAGTCTTATTAATAGAAATAAACCTAAATGTAAAGTAGAGCCGCTAAAAGAGATCACTGCTGAGATTTTATATCCTGGATTGATTCAATAATAGGAGTTTTAATTTATAAAGCGTCAATAGTTCTTCCTTGTATTGGTTCGATAATTCTCCAATGTGGGGCACCTAAAATAAAAGATCATGTAAATCAACGTTTGGAAAAGCCTTATCTCCTTTAGGGAATATTGTGCTTTGATTTTTGATGTACTCATCTTTAATTGTTTTGTTTCGTTTCAAGGGCAATTGGAACTGCGTCTGTAAGCACAAGCGATTTGACCATATCTTTTACAGTAGTCTTGTA
>VBAQ01000061.1:10882-11159 GCA_005883765.1 Bacteroidota bacterium | reverse complement strand
TTATTTTGACCTGGAATTTCCATCGGGTTGTATCGCAAAAGGCATTTCGAGTTACAACATGAACTTAAATCACTTAAAGGTAAAAGCCGAAAAAGGCGAATTTGAACTATCACAGGCGTATCGCTACGGTGGTATGGAAGGTAAAACGCCGAAGGGACCGATGAACTTTCCCCAGATCAATCAACAGGCCGCGCAAATGGACGATTTTGTCAACTGTATTCTCCAAAACAAAAACACAATTGTTCCTGGCGAAATGGGTATGCAGGATATGAAGATC